>CAYNIK010000097.1:2670-5419 GCA_964397145.1 uncultured Limnohabitans sp. | reverse complement strand
ACCAAAGAAAGCAGGAAGACAGCGGTTACCTTCAGCCCTTTTGCACGTTCCAAGCCGCCTCCACGAACCAGAATCCAAGCAAGCCACAGCGCCAACACGGGCGCGACGGGCAGCAAATACCGCTCGTAAAATTTGCTCGTGAGCGCGCCCATCCCGACAATGGCTAGTCCCCAGAGCAGCGCAAAAGCAAAAAATTGCGGGTTCTCCTTCCAGGCAGTCGCCAAAGTGCTTTTCAGTTTTGGGATCGCCAAGGCCACCCAAGGGAGAAACATACCTACCAAGAGTAGCGATGCCACCGTTCCATTTTGGAGTACCAGCAACACCCGAGAGGTCACACGCGTACCCACCTGATCTTCTAAGAAACTGGCAAGAAAAACAGGGCCATGGAGCTTCCACATGGCGACAAACCAAAACAAGGCAATACCTAGTGCCACAAGTAGGGCAGGCAGGTACAGTAGTTTTTTCCAGGAAATTCGCTGCCAGGGGTTGTAAAGAAGATACAAGATGCCAATCCCTCCAAGGGCCACGGCTGGAAGCCCCTTGACTTCAAAGGCCAAAGCCAAACCCAGGTACAGCAGCCATAGAAACTTGCTCTTTGCCTGCTCTCCATCCCGGAGAAGCCCAGCAAAGCCAAGTGCACTGCCTGTAAGGGTCAGCACCAAAAGCACATCGGGTATGGAGCGGGTAGCAGCAAAAATGAGAATGGGATTGGAGGCAGAGATCAAGGCTGCAGTTCCTGCAATCCTCCGATCCCCAAATACCGTTTTGCCTAGGAGGTAAGTGAGGCCAACGGTGGCTGCTCCAGCCAGTAAGAAAAAGAAGCGTGAACCGAAGGCATGCACACCAAAAAGTTTGAATCCTGAAAGCACCGCCCAATAGGTCAAGATGGGTTTCTTGAAACGCAACTCCCCAGATCCCAAGTAGGTGGTCAGGTAATCCCCGGTTTGCATCATTTTTACTGCAGCATCCCGATAGTAGATTTCATCGGGGTAATGCATGTGAAAATCCAACGCGAAAGGTCCCAGCAGGCCGCAAAAGAGGAGCAGCAAGACCCAAGGATTGGAAATTACGGCAGAAGTTGGAGCAGCACGCATGCCCAAAGATACAGCAGGTAGCTGGAATTTTTGGAGGGTTTTGAGGCAAAAACAAGAAGCATTTTGCCCAAATGAGGTTAAAAAGGTACTTTTGAGGATTCCTTTGCTCCTATGAACCAGCCACTTTTATCCGTCGTCATCACCGTCTACAACGAAGAAGATAACATCCAGCCCCTCTTGGAGGCCACCTATTCCGCACTTTCTGGAATAGACTACGAGGTCATCTTGGTAGAAGATGGAAGCACCGATCGCACGGTAGCGGAGGTGAAAAAATACGCGAATACCCGAACCAAGCTGGTGATTTTTAACCGCAATTACGGGCAAACCACCGCCTTGGCTGCAGGAATAGACCAAGCCACGGGCCAATACATTGCGACCATGGATGGGGATCTGCAAAATGATCCAACCGACCTCCCAGGCATGCTCCAAAAAGCAATCGACGAGGAATGGGATGTGGTAGCAGGTCGTAGAGCCAATCGAAAAGATGGATTTGTACTTCGAAAAATCCCTTCCAAAATCGCCAACTGGATCATTCGAAATTCCACCAACGTACACCTCAAGGACTATGGCTGCACCCTTCGGGTGTACAAGGCCGACATCGCCCAAAACATGGGACTTTACGGGGAACTTCACCGCTTTATCCCTGTGCTGGCCAAGCAGCAAGGCGCAAAAATGACCGAAGTGGATGTCAAGCACCATCCACGGATTCACGGCACCTCCAAATACGGACTCAGTCGCACCTTCAAGGTGATGGCCGACTTGATCCTGATGCTGTTTTTTCAAAAATACTTTCAGCGCCCCATCCACCTCTTTGGTGGGCTTGGACTCCTTGCCTTCCTGCTAGGGGGGATGATCAATGTGTACCTTTTGGTGCTCAAAATCATGGGCGAAGACATCTGGGGCCGTCCTATCCTCATTCTTGGATTCATGCTAATTCTTGGAGGAATCCAACTGATCACTACCGGCATCATCTCGGAGATCATCGTGCGGACCTATTTTGAATCTCAGGACAAAAAAACCTACCGCATCAAATCCTTGTACACCGGTGAGCAGGAAGTTTCCCAATCCAACTAGGCTTCTTCGCTAGTTTAAAAACACATCCTCTCGTGAGCCAACTGAAAAACCAACTGAAAACAGCGCTAAAGATTCTCCTAACTGGAGCAGCCCTGTACCTGGTATTTCAAAAAATCGATACGGCTCAACTTTTTGAACTTTCTAAAAGTTTGTCCTGGCCCTGGCTACTTCCAGCCATCGCCCTATTTGTGGGGAGCAAGGTGGCTACGGCCATTCGGCTCAACCATTATTTTGGGAACATTCACATTTCTTTAAGTTTCTGGGAAAATTGGCGGCTTTATCTCATCGGCATGTTCTACAACCTATTCCTCCCAGGGGGAATTGGTGGAGACGGTTACAAGGTCTATCTCTTAAATAAAGAGTTTAAAACGCCAGTCAAAGAACTGTTGAAAGCAAGCCTGCTGGATCGATTGGGGGGGCTGATTGCCATTCTCGGGTTGCTTTTTGGCATTCTTCTCCTGATCGAACTTCCGCTACCTTTTGCCGACCCTAGAGCAGGCAAAGTGCTGCTATTTGCAGGATTTTTAGGTATTATCCCTGGATTTTGGCTGCTTCAAAAATGGTTCTTCCCTCATTTTCTC
>CAYNIK010000097.1:0-2570 GCA_964397145.1 uncultured Limnohabitans sp. | reverse complement strand
AGGTATTATCCCTGGATTTTGGCTGCTTCAAAAATGGTTCTTCCCTCATTTTCTCCCCTCGTTTTGGCAGGGAGTCTTCTGGTCCTTGCTGGGACAATTGGCACAAATGGCCGCTGTGGTCTGCTTGCTACTGGCCCTTGGGGTGCAGGATAAAATGCTGGCCTATCAAGGAGTGTTTCTCCTTTCCTCCCTGGTGGCAGTGTTGCCCTTGACAATCGGAGGGGTAGGTGCTCGGGAACTCGTGGTGGTCTATGCCCATGGCTATGCAGGGATTGAAGAAAGCGTTGCGGTGGCCTTTAGCCTACTCTTTTTCTTGATTACTGCGGGCACTTCGTTGGTAGGCGCCTTTGTAAAACGAACTCCCATAGCCTAGATAGACCATTCGAACCGAGCAAATTAGCCGGCAAGAAGTCCACTCCATTAAAAAGGAATATTTTCTACCTTTGTAGCGATTCAACTGCCCATGACTAGAGCCGAGCTTTTTGCCCAAATCCAACAAAAATCTTCCTTTCTCTGCGTGGGATTGGATCCAGACTTGGAAAAACTCCCCGCACACCTACACGGTGAGCCTGATCCGATTTTCTCCTTCTGTCAGCAGCTCATTGAAGAAACGGCAGACTTTGCGGTAGCCTACAAACCCAATACGGCTTTTTTTGAAGCCCAGGGGGCAAAAGGCTGGGAAACGCTCGCCAAGGTAGAGGCATTGATTCCAAAGCACATCTTTTCGATTGCAGATGCCAAGCGAGGAGACATTGGCAATACGGCCACGCGCTATGCCGAAGCATTTTTTAAAAATATGAGTTTCGATTCCATCACGGTAGCCCCCTACATGGGCCAAGACTCCGTGACACCTTTTTTGGAATTTGAGGGCAAGTGGGCCATTCTTCTTGCACTGACTTCCAACCCAGGATCCTTGGATTTTCAACTCCTTCAGGACGCTTCAGGCAAAGCGCTTTACCAAACCGTGTTGGAAAAAAGTCAGGAATGGGGAAGCCCCGAAAACCTCATGTATGTGGTTGGTGCCACCCGAGGCGAACTGATTGGGGAAGTGCGTAAGCAGGTTCCCGAACATTTCTTCCTGGTGCCTGGGGTAGGCGCACAAGGAGGCAGCTTGGCCGATGTGGCTCGCTTTGGAATGAACTCCCATTGCGGTTTATTGGTCAACTCTAGCCGAGGAATCATCTATGCTTCCAAGGAAAAAGATTTTGCGAAAGTCGCGCGTAGAGAAGCCCAAAAACTTCAAGAAGAAATGCGCGAACTCCTCGATCGCTATTTGAAGTAAGCCACTCCCAGTTTCAGTTTTCTTTTTTTTAATAGCCCCTAAGCCCTTGCATGCTAGCGAGTTGTTGGCTATATTCCGAATACTTTTTAACCTTATTTTTTATGGACTTCAAAGAAGACTTTTTACAGTTGGTATGGAAATACCAGTACTTTGACCGCAAAAATCTAACGACCACCGATGGACAAGCCCTTGAAATTCTTCAAGCCGGCCACTCCAATGCGTTAGAAGGCCCTGATTTTCGAAATGCATCGGTCGTCATTGGAGGCATCACCTTTCACGGCCATGTGGAAGTGCATCGGCAGGCTTCGGAATGGAAGCAGCATGCACACGATACCGATCCGGCCTACAATCCCGTCGTCCTGCACTTGGTTTGGGAAAATGACCGGCAAGTATACCGGCAAGACGGCACCCCCATGCCTACGGTGGAGTTGAAAGGAAAGATCTACCTGGACATTTGGCGCAACTACCAGCAGCTGCTCGATTTTCAGATTGACCTCCCCTGCGCCCATGCCCTTGCAACTGTGCCGGAAATTCTTCGCTTTTCCGCCTCCGAAAAGGCCTTGGTCGAACGCCTCCACGAAAAATCCCAAGGGGTACTTGCCGTGCTTCGGGCCACGCAAGGGGACTGGGAAGAAACGGCTTACCGCTGGCTATTTCGCTGCTTTGGCTACCATGCCAATCGCCTGCCCATGGAAGAACTGGGTCAATTGCTTCCCTACACGCTTATCAAAAGACATCGGGACCAGCTTCAACACCTAGAGGCCATGCTCTTGGGGCAGGCAGGCTTGCTGCCTGAGGATTCGGAAGATTCCTATGTGCAGCAACTCAAAAAAGACCATGATTTTTATCAGAAAAAATACGGATGGGTCAAGCAGCTTTCCCGACAGCATTGGACTTTTCTGGGGGCTCGACCGGCCAACTTTCCTACCCTGAGGCTAGCACAGCTTGCTACCGTCTTGGCACAAGCCCCACATTTGCTTTCCACAATTTTGGACGAATCTGGCGACTTAAGCACGTTCCGGAAAATAGTCCAAAGCCCGCCCTCCCCCTATTGGCGTCAGCATTATACCTTTGGAAAACCAAGTGGAAAAATCACTTCAAATGGGCTCTCTGAGCAAAGCGTGCAACTTTTACTAATCAATTTTGTGCTCCCCATCTGGTTTGCCTACGGGGAATTTCACGACCAAGAAGAGTGGAAGGAGCGTTGCTTTTCCCTACTTCAAAGCCTACCCGCCGAGCAAAATTACATCCTCCGAAAGTTTGTGCATCATGCCTGGACTCCAAGTAC
>CAYNIK010000096.1:0-5575 GCA_964397145.1 uncultured Limnohabitans sp. | reverse complement strand
ATAAATGGGGCAATTAGGGGATTTCAAGGGCTTTAGTCCTTGTTCAATTTCCAATTGATAAGTCCATTGAAATGCCACAGGTCCACTTTATTGTACTGCTGTACCGGAAGAAGTTTTTTTGTTGTCAGAGGCTCTTTTGCAACCCATATCAAATGAAAATCTAGATTTTTGATTTTTTTGGGAGCATACCTTAGCCCTACATTATGCTGTCGGTAACTTGGGAAATTGTACTTATTGGCAGCAGCGTCTTCAAGTTTTGGTAAAACATGGATCCCCATGTAGGTGTAAAGTTGAAGGGGTCGATTTTTGAAACGATAGGAAGCATATCCCACCACAGCTGTGACCGATTCAAATCCTTCGTTTCGTTCTCTAGGAATAAAGGTATACCAAGCATCCTTCCCCCATTCCCGAGGACTCAACCAACGCCCCTTCCCTCCTAGTTGGGTAGCACTAAGTTGCGCCTCCCAAGCATCCTTTTTCCAATTTAATTTAGCTGAAACTGCAAAGTTTAGGTCTTTCGGATTCTTGTACTGCTTCTCAACGAACGAATTACCACCTTCCCCTAATCCATGTTGGAAGCCACCTTGAATCCCTGAAGTCCAAGTCCCTAGGTTGTTTTTGGTTGTTTTTTCGAATGTCGCCCAGTAGGTAGAAAACAAGTTGGCAGCAAAGGTCTGTGAAAACCGAAGCGTCTTCCCTCCCTTAATTTTTCCTTCCAATTCGAAAATTCCAAGCCAAGCACTCCTCGTGTTTTGGAAATACGCTGCTGGTTTACCCAAGGGACTTCTACCCTGCGGATATAACCCAAGCGTCTCTCCTACTTGCAACCAATCTTTACTTCCTCGGATATTCATTCGGGTAATCCCCCAAGCACTAACCTTCCAATTGGCTTTTGGCACATAGTAGGCATGAATCCCTTCCACTACAGTTGGAGAAAGACGTCCATCCTGGGCATTGACCCAATCGGACTGGATCCCCATTTTTCCCACTTTAACACCAAACTTCGGTTGAATCAAACCTATAGAAAGCAATTCCAACCTGCCAAAAAATCGGTCTTGGGGTTCCAATACATTGAATAAGCCCGATTCATAGCGATTGACTTGGCCGGTAACTGGATCAGGTACCCAAAAATCTGAACTGATCGCATTGGCAAATAAGCGATAGCCTGTCTGAACCTCCCATTTTTTTTGAATGGTAAATTTTCCTCCAACCATTGAGCTTAATCCCAACGCATAATCCGAACGAAACGCCTCGTTGGAATACGAAGTATTCATCCAAAAGCTTCGAAAGCTTAATTCTGGCTGAAAAACTACTTTTTTTTCTTTCTCCTCAGTTTGTGATTGAACTGCCTCTGGAAAAAAAGTAATCCCTAAAAAGAAAAAAGAGAAAACTATACCCCTCACTTGCTGCTCGATTTAGCGGCTTTGATGGGCTTAAATGGTCCAAACTTATGTTGTTCCTCGGTGAATCCGTCTGAAAAAGGTCCAAAAGGATGATCCATAGGTTTCTTAGAAATGTCAGGCCAGTCTTTGGCGAGATCCTTTTTCGGTCTCTCCATGCTATTCACATAAGCAGCCACATCCCAAGCCTCCTCATCACTCAATATCGGTGATTCAAAAGTTACCCCAAAAGGCATATTTGCTTTGACATAGCCGGCGAAACGTGAAAGCCGGTAGAGACCTGCTCCATGATTGTAACTCGCTTCTCCCCATAGCGGTGGGTACAAATAGCCTGTTCCATCAGGTTTGGACGTACCCTTCCCATCGGATTGATGGCAAGAAGCGCATTGATTCTCGTAGACAAGTTTACCCTTAGCTGGATCCGCTGCCCGATCCAAAAGCGGAACCTCATAAATACCCGAACCTGCAGGCATTTCTCCTTTAGGAACATCCTTGCCAACCCAATTGATGTAGGCGACCATAGCCCTCATTTCCTTAGAATCTCGCTCCAAAGGTTTACCATTTAAACTTCGCTCAAAGCAATCGTTGATTCTCTTTTGCACATCCTCTTCTGTACCTGAACGTGCTCTAAATTTTGGATAAGTTGCCGCTACCGCACCATAGTTATTCCCAAAAGGAACTGTTCCAGCCTGCAAATGGCAATTTTGACAATTCATTCCATTGGAAATGGCTCTAACTTTCCCCTTTGGACCGAGGTATTCAGCTGTATTGGCCACCAATTCCCTTCCGTAATGCAATTCTTCCGCATTGGGTTCTTGATCCATCGATGCCAAATCGGGTGCTTTCCAAAGCGAGGATGGATCCGCCAAGGCCGTAACTACGGTCAGTTCAACTTCGGCCACGAGCTCTTCTTGCTCCTCTTGTGAAAGGCTAGGTAATTGCACCCCTGAAAATGAAAGAAAAAGTACCAGTGCAACCACCGCAACTAAGGACAAGGCTAGCCCTAAAAGGCCAACTAAAAGGCTGATTAGCTTAACGAAAGGCTGCATCATCGGAATTAGATTCTTTGGGTAAGATACAAAGTTGTGAAATAGCACCAACTAGTTCCTGTGACTCCGGTCACTCAATCTAATTTTTTTACTAAAAAAATGAATCTAAAAAGAACTCGCTACACCCAATTAATCTGGGCTTCAAAGACCAATTTACCCGCTACTTTTCCTTGAATAAATGGAGAAGAATCAGACCCAAGAAGCGATAAATCAACTTGATCATCCGCCTTACATTCAGCTAAATAGTTAACTGCAATTTGGCTGGGAAATAATCCGTGATCTGCAGCGATATTTTCCACCCATCGGATATAGCTGGTATGATTCACATGGTTGTACAAATCCAAATCCGAATACTGCACTTGAATGAGTTTGCTTGATTGCACAGGACCTGATGCCTCCAATTTAGCGGGCTGCCAAGTAGGTGCCGTCTGAGGATCGAAAAGGGTACTAGGAAGTACAGATTCTGGCTTGAGAATTCTTTTTTTCTCGATATGAACCAGTAGCCAAGAAGACATGGCTCGAGCCACTACCTCTTCGTGTTGATCCCAAACCAAAAACTCGCGAAAAGCAAAGGCACCAGCCTGTCCCCTCCCACCTGTAAAAATTCGAAGGGAATCTCCCCAGCGGGGAAATTGGCTTACTTTTATTTCTAATCGTGAAAGCGCCCACATCAACTGTTGCTCCAGTAAATTCCTGCCAAACCCCTGAGAATCCGCATGTTTCCAAGCAATTTCTTGCAATAGATCAGCTAGCGCATGTAAACTTAGGTTTCCATTGGGATGTACCTGAAAAGCTCCTACTTCAAACGATTTTTCGAATTGAAAATTCTCAGGCAAGCTCATGTTCCAGAAGGGCTTTCTTGTGCATAAAATACCTCCTTACCGAAACGACTCAACATCAAAATCCCTATCCCATTCAATGCAACAAGGGCAAAGGAAACCTTCAGGCTAAGCAGCTCTGCAATAAATCCAATAACTGGTGGGCCAATTAAGAAACCAAAAAAGGAAAGGGTAGACACTAAGGCTAAGGCCACACTCGGACTATACAACTTGGATCTTCCCGCAATTCCATAAGCCACGGGTACGATTGAGGCTACTCCAAAACCTACCAACAAAAATCCAAACGCTGCAGAATACAAGTTGGGAAAGAGCACAGCAAGCACTAATCCCATAAATATCAATACTCCACTTACCTGTAAGACGGGCAACCTCCCATAGCGGTTGGTCGCCTTATCCGTCACAAATCTTCCAGCGGCCATTGCTCCCATGAAGCACACATACCCGACCGAAACCAGGGCAGGTTCAGCCTCCACAATTTTTTTAAAGTATACCCCACTCCAATCAAACATGCATCCCTCAGCCATCATTCCCAGAAATGCGATTACCCCAACGCGGAGCAACAATTGATCCGGCTTTTTGAGCACCAACCCTCCTGCCTCGGCATCATCTCGCTTGTCTTTAATCACATACTTTTGCGAAAAAAGAATGATCACCACAGAGAGCAGGGCTACAACCCCATAATGAGCTGCTGGAGAAAATTGAAGAAAAATCATTCCTGCACCAAGTCCTGCCCCTGTAAAACCTGCCATACTCCACAGGCCATGAAAAGATGCCAAAATGCTTTTACCTAACTGATCTTCAAGACCTAACGCTTGGGTGTTTAAAGAGATATTCATGATATTTCCCAAAAGCCCAAAGCTGGCTAAAACAGGAACAATGATCCAAACACTCGGTGCCAAGCCAATCAAGGGCAAGGTCAACGCATAGGCAAAGCTGCAAATCAAAATTACAATTCGACTCCCGTAGTGATGCACAGACCAGCCAGCAATGGGTAATCCCAACAAGGAACCAATGGGAAGGCAAAGCAGTAAGGTCCCTAATTCCCCTTCAGAAAGTTGAAACTTAGCTTGAATATCAGGGATGCGTGCCGCCCAACTGGCAAAACAAATGCCCATAAAGAAAAACATCGCCCCAAGTGCAATTCGACGTTTGGAAAGGTAATTCATGGTTCGTCTCTGCTATAAAACGAAGCTAAGGTACAGAGAAAGGAAAAGAAAAAGTGCGCTAACTTGGAGATGTCCAAAACTATTCCCGTTTTGAACGTGTTTAACCAAAAAAAGGAATATGGAATTTGTTATCGTGGGGGTAATTGTTGCAACCATCATCGTCTTTATTCGATTTATTATCAAGAAAGTATTCCATTAAAAATGCCACCCTTTTTCAAAGGTGGCATTAGAGGAATTACCGTTTTGTAAGGATTAAACTTTTCAATTCGGAAAATATTTCTCAAATCGACCATACACCCAAGTTCCAGCCAAAGCTGATACAAGGGTCACCAGGACCACCGTATACCCACTGCCAATTTGAGCAAATAGAGGTCCTGGACATGCACCTGTAATGGCCCATCCCAATCCAAAAATAAAGCCACCAATGAGTTGCCCCTTTTTGAAGACCTTGGTAGGGATAGTAATGGTCTCTCCATGAATAGACTTGATATTCAAACGCTTAATTAGCTGAATAGAGATGATGCCAGTTACGATAGCAGAACCGATCACTCCATACATGTGAAAAGATTGGAGACGGAACATTTCTTGAATTCTGAACCAAGAAATAATTTCTGCTTTTACGAAAACTATTCCAAAGACTACTCCGATTAGCACATACTTGAGTAAGGCTAATCCTTTATCTTCTGTTTGGCTTGAGTTAGGAGCTACACAGTTTGGATCTGCTTCTGAATCCATTTTTATTTTATTTTTTGTCATGAGTTCCAGCAAGTTTAAAATCCAACTAATTTCATTAATGGCTCAAGCAAGATATGGGTCATGAAAAACCCACCGAGCATAAAGAAGATCGTGGCTACTAGAGAAGGCCATTGCAGGGAACTGATCCCCATAATGGCATGGCCTGAGGTACAACCTCCTGCATAGCGAGTTCCGAAGCCAACAAGAAAGCCACCGATTACAAAGAATAAAATACCCTTGCCGGTGAAGACAGTATTCCAATTAAAAATTTCAACGGGCATTAAATCCGTGAAGTTTGTAATTCCCAAAACTGTCAAATCCGCTTGAGTCGCTTCTGAAATCACCATAGTTTCTGGATTGGCTAGAAAATTCATCGCAATAAAGCC
>CAYNIK010000095.1:3332-5578 GCA_964397145.1 uncultured Limnohabitans sp. | reverse complement strand
CTCAAGGCCGTCGGGTCCATCCACAGCACCTCGTCGCTTCGGATTTCAGAACGCACTTGCTTTTGATCCCCTTTTCCAACCGCTGCTTTTTTAAATTGACCCTGATTCAATAAATCGGTTTGCTCCTTCAAAAGCTCCTTTCGAAAGGCTTGGTCCACAAAATTATCCACGACAACGTAGGAGTTGCTGTAAATCTCTTGGCTGATGTGGTCGAGTAGGTCTTCCATAGGGATCGGGATGGGAAGGCAAAATAACCAGTTAAATCCCTAAAAAACCATACTTTTGTGAAAAGCTATCTCGATGAGTTTACCTCCCACTACCACAGGACTTGTATTGGAATACGATTCAGGCATCTTGCCTCCACCTTACAGCCATGTATTTCGGCTTGCTTTGGATTGGTCAACAGGTGTATTGAATACCCAACTAGACCTGCATTATACCGATCGAGAGGAACTGACCGAGCAAGAGATTTTTGACGAGGGATTTAGTTTGGAGGATGATTACCGCTACCAAGGTCCTGTGCCTTCGGTGTGGATTGGGCCAATTAAGCAACTCCTGCAGGCAAGTCGCTGGACCAAAAAAGGGATAGACGAGGGAGGAATTACCTTGACTCCCCTAGAAGGAAGCAAAAGCGAAGGATTGAAAATTCCTTCCAACCAGGAAGAGTGGCAGCTGATGGCTCAGGACCTAATTCAGGCCATTTACGAACTTGAAAAGAAAGAAGCTCCGCTGACTATTCAGTATAGAAAAGTGGAGCGAGAGGTAATCCAAGATCTGAGTTTGACCATCCATTTCTCGAACAGAGAGGCCATTTTACTCCGCTCGGATGTTTCCAAAAAGATCTCCTGGGAAGGGGCCATTGACTTGATGAAATTCGTTTTTTTGCCTGACTACCGTTACGAGCAAGCCAAAGAAACGCCTGGAACTAAACGTGGTGCCTACATCGAATGTGGAGATGGCTTTTGGCACGAACTGGGCAAAGGCGTGGTCAACAGCCATGCTTCGGTAGATGCTGTAGGCAAGATCAAGGCTGGATTTGACCGTTTGTTGGAGGCCAACTAAGTTTCCATAGCAACCTTTATTCCATCCTGAACTTGAATTACTACTTCGTTAGCCGGTGATGCGCTTCAAATCCGCATGAATATCCCGGATCATCTCTCCTAAATCATCCAGGTTCAGTGGCTTCTTTTTATCTCCAGGATTCGGAAAATCCGTACTGATGAAGGCTTTGGCTTCCCAAACTTCCAATACATCCTCGGCACGAACCTCGTAAGGTTTGTAGATTTCGTTATCGGATACCAAAAACAGTTTCCCGTTCTCTTCCAGGTAATTGAATACCCGCTTGTAAACCACTCCTTCCGTTTGGGTGACCAGTACGTAGGTTTTCCCACTTTTGATTTCCTTCAACTGATCCACATAAGAACCAATCACAATGGTACCCGACACCAAGGGAAGCATGGAATCCCCTGCAAGTTCAAAAGCCCGGTAGGTGGCTTGTCTGGACAGGTTGGGCAGGTGAAACTGCGGTAGCGTCTCCATAAACTCTGGATCAGCAAAGCCATTGAGGTAGCCTGCTGAAGCCTTCTGGGCCACCCAGGTAATGTTTTCCCGATCCGAATCGTCAGTGGCAATGGTCAACACCTGTAGATTCCGAGGCTGCAATGCCATTCTTCCTTTAGATTCGATGTCGTGAGACAAGAATTCCTCTACTCCGACCCCCAGTAGGTTGCACAGCGTAAGTAAAGTGGATAGTTTGGGCTCAGAGCGCCCATCCTCATACGCGGATATCATCGTGCGCTGCACATCCAACTGTTCCGCCAATTCGGTTTGGGTCAGGTTTTTGAGTTTTCTCAAAAAACGAAGGTTAGCGGCTAAGTAACTCATGCGGAAAAGAGGTAAAAATGGTGATCGTCTTGAGTCGGCGCTATCGATAAAAATGGATTGGCATGCAGCAAGGCATCCCTTCTTCGAGCTATGCGGACCTTGATCTCCTCTAAGATGTCTCCTACTGGCTTGGTCTCATGCAAGAGCAAGTACCCGTATTGCGGATTTTCTTCATCTTCAATAAAAAACTTGACCTGGCAATTGCCTGAATTCAGGGCCTTGGTCGTGATGCGGATGGAAGCGGATTCGTTCATGTGCGTCTCGTTTACAGGTGCTAATGTAGTAATGTTACTTTAATAAACATTTAAATGTTTTTAAAATAAACATATTTTGAGACAGTAATTGTCGGAAAAGAGAAAAAT
>CAYNIK010000095.1:0-3232 GCA_964397145.1 uncultured Limnohabitans sp. | reverse complement strand
AGCCGAGCGGCAGGCGCTCAAAAAAGAGATACCACGCTTTACAATGCAGATGCCTTCCGCACCATGAAGGACGCCAGCGCACAGGTACTGATTGAAAAATTGCCGGGCGTGGTCTCCGAAGGGGGCGTGCTCCAAGCTCAAGGAGAAAACATCGCCCAAATTCTCGTGGATGGGAAACCCTTCTTCGGAACGGATGTGCGGGCAGCCCTTCAAAACCTTCCCGCCGAAGTCATCCAAAGCATCGAGATTTTTGACCAGAAAAGTGAGAAATCCCAGGTCAGTGGCTTTGACGATGGAGAACGGCTCAAAACCATCAACATCATCACCAAAGCCAACCGCAGAAAAGGGCAATTTGGAAAAACTACCGCAGGATTCGGCTCGGATGATCGCTACCTAGCAGGTGCTAGCATCAATGCTTTTGACGAAGACAGACGCATTACCTTTACTGGACTCGCCAATAACATCAACCAACTCAGCTACTCCAGCGATGTCAATACCCAAACGGAGGGTAGACCACAAGAGGGAATTGTCACGACCAGCCTATTGGGCATGAACTACAGCGACCTCTGGGGCAAAAAGATAAAGGTGACAGGCAACTACGGCTACACCAAGAACACCAACCTGGGACTTGTGAACCGCGTGAGAGACTTTGTGATTGCAGACCAATCGGATGTGAGTTACCTGGAAAATTCACGAGATGTCCGCACCAGCCAACGGCATAATGCCAACCTCCGACTGGAATACAATCCCAACGAAAAAAATAAAATTCTCTACATCCCCCGATTGGAGGCCAACGTGGAAACAGAAAATTCTTCCTTTTTTGGGCAAACCAAAAACGGAAGCAGCCCCATCAACCAGGTAGAAAACCAACGTACGGGAACTTACAAAGAAGTAGACTTCTTCAATCGCCTGATTTACAGCCGTAAATTTGATAAACCCGGCCGCTCCCTTACCTGGCGCTCGATCCTTCACCAGGGTTTCGATCGAGATATTTCAGACCGCCTAGCCAATACAATCTATTACCAGCCCAGTGGCAACCGGACCGAGGGACTTGCTCAACAAACGTCTCGAGAGCGGATCGGTACCCGTTGGGAAACAGGCCTATCCTTCACCGAAAAAATAGGGAAATCAGGTCAACTCGAACTGGAATACGAAATCGGTAATCGAACCAATGACTCCGATACCCGGGTAGTAAATGTGATCGGAGGAGATTTTGAACAAGGGACTACAGAACTTGATTCCCTTTTGACCAACGTGTTTGTGAGTGATTACCTCACCCAAGAAATGGAATTGGGCTACCAATACAGTTCGGAGAAGTTAAAATTCCAAACCGAGGTTTTGTACCAAAATGCAAAACTCGACAACCAGCAGGAGTTCCCAAAGGCTTTTGCCTTGCAACGCAGGTTTTCGGCGGTACTACCCACGATGCGGATGGAATATATCTTTTCCCCAACCACCAATATTCAGATCGATTACGATACCGAAACTGCCGAACCACAGATCCGGCAGTTGCAGCCTGTCCTAGACAATTCCAATCCCCTACAGTTCCGCACTGGCAACCCAGACTTGGATCAATCCTACAGCCATGAGGTACGCCTTCGTTTCCGTAGCCAAAATCCCGACACTGACCGCAGCTGGTTTTTGTTTACCAGCTCCTCCCTCACCAATCGATTTATCAGCAATAGCACCTTGATCGCTAGCGAAGCCCAAGTTTTGCCGGAAGGCATCACCTTGCAAAAGGGATCGCAGCTCATCAAACCAGTGAACCTGGATGGATTTTGGGAGGTACGCTCCTGGGCGAGCTACGGCATGCCTATTGGCCTGATTAAATCCAAGCTCAACATCAACGCAGGGGCAGGCCTCACCCGAAGACCAGGGCAAATCAATGACATCATCGGATTCAATACGTCGCAGCGATTGAGCTCAGGTATCTCCCTAGCGAGCAGCATCAGCGAAAATCTGGACTTCAACCTCTCCTCGCGCTCCTCAGTCAACCGCGTTGAAAACACGCTGAACCCCAATAACAATACGCAGTTTTTTCAACAACGCTTCCGCGTAAACTTCAATTGGATCTTTTGGAAAGGAATCATCTACCGCCTGGATTTAAACCACCAGATCAATACCGGTCTAAATGCGGGGTTCAACAACAATTTCTCCCTGGTAAACATGAGCTTGGGGAAAAAGGTCTTTAAAAATCAGCGTGGTGAGGTCAGCCTTCAGGTGGTAGACCTTCTCAACCAAAACGCAAACGTGCGGAGAAATATCACCGAAACCTTTATCGAAGATATCCAAACTAACGTGCTGCAACAGTACTTTCTCTTTTCCTTTACCTACAACCTCCGCCGATTCAGCAAGGGCATGGATGAGGAAAAGTACAAGGAAATGTACCAAGACGAGGAACGCGACTAGCCTAGGTGTCTAAGTATGCACTGCCTTATTTCTTGAAATGACCTTTCAGCTGCGCCAATTTATCTGCTAGGGATCCTTCTGGCTCTGGGGCAGGCCGTTTAACCTGTTGTGGGGCTGGCTTTTTCTCCGCTTTCGTTCCAAAAGGATCCGCCTTTCGACTCAAGGCGATTCGCTTGCGCGCAATATCCACTTCCAGGACCGTGACCTCCACCTGCTGCGCCACTTTCACCACCTCGTTGGCATCTTTGATAAATCGATCTGCCAGATGGCTCAAGTGAATCAACCCATCCTGATGTACCCCAATGTCTACAAAGGCACCGAAGGCGGTGATGTTGGTGATGATACCGGGAAGTTTCATCCCGACTTTCAGATCCGCCATGGAGTTGACCCCTTCCTGAAATTCAAAAACCTCGAATCCAGCACGGGGATCGCGCCCAGGCTTGGCCAGTTCCTCCACAATATCTTGAAGTGTAGGGATACCGACCGTCTCCGACACATAGTTTTGAAGCACAATTTTGGCGCGTAATTCCTCAGAACTCATCAAATCCTGAACGGAGGCCTTGAGGTCCTTCGCCATTTGTTCCACCAATTCGTAGCGCTCGGGATGCACGGCTGATTGATCCAAGGGATGTTTGGCATCCCGGATTCGCAAAAAGCCCGCCGCCTGCTCGAATGCTTTGTCCCCCAAGCGAGGGACTTTCTTCAATTGTGCCCGGCTCTTGAAAGGTCCAAACTCCTGACGAAAAGCAATGATATTTTGAGCCAATTGAGGTCCAAGTCCAGATACATAGGTGAGCAATTCTTTGGAGGCGGTATTGACCTC
>CAYNIK010000094.1:0-5605 GCA_964397145.1 uncultured Limnohabitans sp. | reverse complement strand
CGTCCCGTCGCTGACTTACGGATCATCATGGTGATGTGGCCATCTCCATCCAGATCATCCATCCGATCCTCTCCGTTTTGGCCATCCCCATCGTTATCCAACACAAGCATTCCCGAACGAGGGGAACTTGCTGTATTCGGCTCCTTGAAGAAGTTGTTTCGGGCATCCGGATTGATGGTCGGGGTGATGTAAAAGGTCTTGTCCTTCAAAAGCTGCTTCACAAATTCATTGTCGGCATGCATTTCGGTCAGGTACCAAGCCACATAGAGGGAGAATTCACCCCCCTGCACCTCATTGGAGTGAATATTTCCATCAATCCACATGGCCGGTTTTTCGGTATCCTTCCCTGTGGAAAAGTCGGTAATCGTTAAAGTAAGGATATCTCTACCCTCCACCGATTTACCAATAGATTCAATTTTGGCCAAGTTGGGATGTGCTTGTGCGATTTTTTTCATCCAATTCCAAAGTCCTTCCGCGCTGTAATAGCGATTCCAGGCAATCTCTACCTTGGGCTGGTGTGGCGTGCCAATGGCCCGAAAGTAATTTTCTTGTTGTGCATTCACTTCCAGGGAGCTGAATGAAAGTGCTCCAAAAGCCAATGCAGTGAGGGTATGTTTTAAATTCATGGTCTTCATGGCTTAGAATGTGACAGTTTGGGAAACAAAACCTGCATGGGGGGCCCCTGCCTTGAGGGTAATTGGTCCCTTGCTTCGAACCAACCAGCTCATGGTAGTTTTCTCGAAGGCACCCAAGGAGGTGATCAACTTCATCTTATCTCCTGATACCAGCTGTGCAGCCGGTACATCGATGTCTACACGAAGCTTACGTAACCAACGGGAGCGTGTTCCCATCTCCGAGTGTGTAGGTAATGGAGAATTATTGAATAAGTCTACCGTCACACGGGTCAAGCCATTTCCCATCGCCTCAGTTTTGAGGTTATGGAATTCCAATTTGGGCTGCATTCCAGCCAGTTTCAAGATAAAGTCAGTATGCTGCTTGGCAATTTCCCCTACTTTTTCAAAGGGAGGATTGACCATTAGAAAGGGCTTGATCCCACCAACTTCTACGTGTTGATTTGGAAAATCGGGATGCTTTATAGCAGTCCAAGGCACGAAAGTATCCTGCTTCAAGGAATCAGACCAAGCTAAGAAATTGGCTTCTGCATTGGTTTTCCCTTTGTATTCTGGAGTCCAATATCCTGGAGTAGAGAAGCTGTAACGGGCAAAATGAAAGTAGGCCCATTGGAAAAAATCTCCATCCGTACCTTGATTGGTTTGTTGAAAAGCCTTAGCTGGGATGGTTTTGTTGTACACATCCGAAACCATTGCCTGGGTAGTTTGGTCTTTTTCCAAAATCGAAGTAACCACTCGTTTGCGCGCATCCCCTGCCGAGTACTTCAAGGGAGTACTTAGGTTATTGGCTGGGGAAAAGGTTACAAAAGCAAAAATATTCCACTGCTCAAAGAGGTAGTCCAATAGGGCTCGGCTTTCGAGTTGGGACACCGCAATGTCTCCAGCTAGGGGCTCAAACACAGGGAATTTATAGGTCAATGATTTGTTGAAGGCAATGCCCTCGGTAAGGTCTTCGGCAAACTTGCCGTCCTTGTCGGAGTCCACACTTTCCTTGAAGACGCGGTATTTTCCTGGCTCCCCTTTGGCTCTGTCGGCTTTAACCAGCACACGAGGATCCTCCTTGGAGGTGGTCCAATCCCCCATAGGGTCCGCGATGCGCATCCAGGTAATCATTCCATCACCATTCAGATCGCTGTAGCCATTTTCTCCTGCAGTCCCATCCCGGTCATGATCCACGGACACTGCATTGCCACGACGCTCGTACTTCAAGGCAGCATGGTATTGCGCATAGGCGTCTGGAGAAAGGTTGGGAAACACATAAAAGGTAGTGGTCTCCAAAGCCTTGGCATTTTCTCCAACCAGCTTTTCGGCAAACTGAAGGGCCAATTCCACGCTGAGGACATGATATCCTTCTACCCCACCCACTACCGCGATCGCAGGCTTTTGGTCTTTGGCTCCAGTACCAATCTTCAGGGCATAAATTTCCTTGTCGCCAGCAGTTTTGGTCAGCGTTTTTAGCTCTACTGCTGGATTAGCGCTTAGTTTTTGGATGCGCTGAGCAGTTTGACTGAGTGTGGGGTAGTCGCTTTGGGCAAGAGCATTGCCACAAATCGTTGACGCCAGCAACAGTCCAAAAAAGAGGTATTTTCTCATATTGGGTCGTGTTTTCAAATGGATTCAATAAGTAAATGAAGGGAAAGTTTAGGAAAAATAAGGAAATTCTAGCCTGGAGTTTTTTTGAATTCCAAAATTAAAGTTGGGCGGAAGGCGTAGAGGATAAATGGTTGCCGGAAGAATTGGAATTGTTCCTTTCACAAAAAATGACGTATTTCAAGGGATTATTTCTGTTGCCATGTATCAAAAACTTGCCCTAGCCATTGCATTTTCTCCACGAATGGAGGCCTTGATTGCCGAAGCACGAAAATTGATTCGGATTTTTGACGGTGAGCTCGTTTTGATTCATGTGGGCACCAAAACTCCGGAATTGGAAGCGCAATTGGCAGAAGTGCTTTCTCGACACTGTGGGGATCTCCACCGCATCAAGACCATCTGGAAGGAAGGCAAGCCTGCGAAAACCATCCTAAAAACCTGCGAGGAAGAAGGAGTCGATCTTTTGGTTTTAGGAGCCTTGAAAAAAGAAGGATTACTCACCTATTACCTAGGGTCTGTAGCGCGAAAAGTCATTCGAAAAGCCACTTGTTCAGTACTCACGCTGATTGATCCCAAAATCGAAACCACGCATTTTTCAAAGGTGGTCATCAATGGGACTGAATTGGAAATTACGCCACGCGTGATTGCTAGGGGCCTAAAATTCTGCCAGGCTGAACAATCTAGCCAGGTGCATATTTTGAATGAAATCAAATTGTATGGGTTTCAAATGGCTACAGCAGGGGAAGGAACGGAAACAGAAGTAGCCACTACCCGACGCAAGTTGGTACAAGATGAAATCCACTACGTTCAAGAAATATTGGACAAGCTCGACCAAACGGGCTTGAAGATTAACATCAAAGTCACTGCTGGCAAGTGGGCCGTAGAATTAGTACGCTACTGTGAATCCATTGAAGCGGACTTGTTAATCATGGGCGACGAGCAAGGTCTCACCTTTATTGATCGCCTTTTCCCTCATGATTTGGAGGGTATTTTGGAAGAGCTACCCTGCAACCTGTTAATTGTGAAGTAGGATATGGAAAGTTTAGCACACCAGGACGTAATCAACTTACTGCTAAAGCTAGCTACCATGTTGCTGGTGGCACGAATATTTGCAGAGGTAGCGCAAAAACTTAAGCAACCGGCAGTAGTGGGAGAGATTTTGGCTGGGATAATTCTGGGGCCTACCGTGCTAGGCATGATCGGCCCTGAATTTTTCGAATTTTTATTCCGGAGCAGTCCCTCTGCCAATCTTGCTTTGGATGGGATTGTTCAAATGGCTGTCATCCTACTGTTGTTCATCGCAGGCTTGGAAGTGGAACTCCATCTTGTGTGGTCTCAAGGAAAATCTGCCGTCAGCATTAGCCTGCTAGGATTACTGGTTCCCTTTGTTTTTGGTTTTCTTGCCCCTTACTATTTCCCAGAATTCTTCGGTATCTCGGAAGAGAAAAAAATGCTCTTTTCCTTGTTTATGGGCACCGCGATGTCAATTACGGCCCTTCCAGTTGTTGTGCGGATCTTGATGGACATGAATTTATTTAAGACCAAGATGGGTATGGTCATTGTAGCAGGAGCCATGGTCAATGACTTGATTGGTTGGTTGATCTTTTCTGTAATTCTTTCCTTTATGGGGAAAGCGGGAAATTTATCTTTGATCAATACGATTGGGATTACCCTACTTTTTACCGTATTCATGCTCACCATTGGAAAGGGATTATTGAATAAGGTTCTTCCTTGGACCAACAAAAAATTGGCCTGGCCAGGTGGGGTACTTTCCTTGTCCATGGCTTTTTGCTTTTTAGCCGCTGCATTTACTGAATGGCTAGGAATTCATGCCATTTTTGGAGCATTCCTTTTTGGTGTAGCGCTTGGAGACTCGGATCACCTGTCTGAAAAGGCAAAAGAAATTATCCATCAGTTCATCAACAACATATTCGCTCCCCTATTCTTTGTCTCCATCGGATTGAAGATCAACTTCTTTACCAACTTTGACCTCGGTTTAGTATTGGTTATTCTTGCCATTTCCTTTGCTGGTAAAATTATTGGAAGCGGTTATGGAGCTCTACGCTCTGGTTATAGTCCCAAGGATGCATTAGCAGTAGGTTTTGGGATGAATGCACGTGGCGCAATGGAAATTATTTTGGGCTTAATTGCCTTGAAAAATGGGCTTATCGATGAAAAATTATTTGTTGCCCTGGTGGTAATGGCCCTTGTGACCTCAATTTCTGCAGCCCCGTTAATGAAATGGGCACTCAAAAAGAAACCAGAAGAATCCAATTGATTCTCGCTTCGATCACTTTCAGCCACTTTTATTCTTGTTTTTAACTTAGTTTCAAAAAAGTAAAACAAAGGGAGTATTTTTGCGCTTTCCTAGGGAAATAACTTATTCCATGTCTACGAGTCAAGCAAAAATAGGAGTCTTATTGGTCAATTTGGGAACCCCTGACAGTACCAAAACAGGAGATGTTCGCAAATACTTGCGAGAATTTTTGATGGATGGACGCGTGATCGACTTTCCATTTATCCCGCGATGGATGCTGGTCAATCTAATTATTGCCCCCTTCCGAGCCCCCAAATCTGCTGGTGAATACCGCAAGCTATGGACCGAGCGAGGCTCCCCCTTACTTTTTCATACACAAGACCTCAAGGACAAGCTCGTTGCCAAGCTCGATCCTAAGAAATACCTCGTGGCTATGGCCATGCGCTACCAGAATCCAAGCATTGAAAAAGGGTTGAAAGAGTTGATGAAAGCCAATGTGAAGAAAATCATTGTTCTCCCCCTTTTCCCTCAATACGCCTCTGCTACGAATGGATCTGTCATGGATAGGGTCATGGAAATTGCCCGTGGCTGGCAGATCATCCCGGAGATGACTTTCATCAGCAATTACGTGGACCATCCCCTCTTTTTGGAGGCTTGGGCGGAATTGGGACGCGAGGCGATGCAAAAGCACGAATACGAGCGGTATGTCTTCTCTTACCACGGACTTCCTGAGCGGCAAATTCGCAAGGGGAGCGTAGACGGACACTGCAAACTAGGAACCTGCTGCGCGGCGTATGGGCTCAAAAATCAGTTTTGCTACCGAGCGCAATGCTTCCAGACCACCAGACTAGTGGCTGAGAAACTAGGTCTTCCTGAAGACAAAGTAATGACTTGCTTCCAGTCCCGACTGGGTAAAGATCCTTGGATCAAACCGTACACGGAGGACCTGATCAAGGACTTAGCCAAAGAAGGAGTAAAAAAAGTACTCGTTTTCTCTCCAGCCTTTGTGGCAGACTGCTTGGAAACTACCGTGGAGGTGGGCGAAGAATACAAGGAGCAGTTTGAGGAACTCGGTGGCGAGCATTGGGATTTGGTACCCAGCCTCAACTCCAGCGATACGTGGGTG
>CAYNIK010000093.1:0-5617 GCA_964397145.1 uncultured Limnohabitans sp. | reverse complement strand
GTATTTTTTCGAGTAAAACCCCCTACAAATTCTTCAAATTTTTAGACCTGTTTTCGTTCGTCAAATCCACTTGCAAAAAATTTGCAAAAAAATCTGGAAAAGAAGGGAAGGGATTTGCAAAAAGTAAGGACTTCGCAAATCAGTTTGGTTCAAATTTTCAGAGAATGGATTCAGGCCTGAAGTAATCGATTTTTAGGGGCGTTTCTATGAATTATGGGGTTCTTGGCTCGAGCCCAAGACGTAGATGCCCATCTTTATACTTACCGGAATGTAGAGGCTTTTCAATACCTCATGTCCCACATCCAGGCAGCCTTGCTTTCGATAGAGGCCTGGATAAACTCCTTGATTAAGGTTTGGTAGCTAGCGCCGGAAATTTCTTTACCCTTCATTTTTTTAGGCAGGGGGATGAGTTCTTTTGGTTCGCCAAACGTAATCTTCTCTGCTTCCACGATAAGCATGCCATCGTTAATGTCATAGGCTAAAATCAAACCAGGGAGTCCAAATTGTTCTTCTGGACCGACTGAAACAGGAATATCCGAGGCAAACCAAGCCGTGATCTTCTGGCCTTTTACTTTGTCTTCACTGACGGCTTTCATGCACATGTGTCCGAGAATATCGCGTATTTCGTTCATTACTCTCCATTTTGGAGCATGTAGGCTATCACGGACAATATACGTTTTGCTCATCTGGTCCATGTACTTAAGGTAGGTTTGCTCCTTCAGGTTGTTTTCAATGAAATAGTCTTCAACTCGCCAGGAGTAGTTCTGAACTTCATAAGGTTCGCCGAAGGTATAGCGGCTTTTTTCTGGCCAAAACTGAAGCTTCATTCGGGTGCTGTAGCCTTCAGGATTACTCCAAGTAAGTTGAATCCGGTCCTTTTCCTGTTGCGTGAGGTGGGGCATACTGGAATAGATTTTATCATAGAAAATCCGGTATCTGTATTCCACTTCTCCCACAATATTTTGCGCTTTAATTCCTGTGACAATCAGGATGAGCATTATCGTTATCAGGTATTTTACTTTCATTGTCGAAAAGGTTAGCTGCTAGTTAAGATTACCTATCATTTTTTACTTCTACTCCCCGCATGTTGTAGGTGACTCCAAAAAGGAAGTAGCGTGCTAAGGTTTCAATTCGTCCAGAGGTCACGAAGTTTTGACCTGCAAACTGATTGATGGTTCGATTTTGATTGAAAATGTCATAGGCAGAGAGTCGAATTTCCCATTTTTTTGCCTCTCCGAGCAGTTTATAAACAAATGCGTTCAGAATAGGCACTTCTTGATTGAACCCAAAACTTTCGTTTTCAAATCGGTTGTAGTTGAATTTCACATCTAGGTAAAAAGCTTTGGGAAGCTTAAGATTCATGTTGGTATAGGCACTCCAATTAAGGATGTCTTGGTTCTGGGAGGGGTTTTGTGCGTAAGTGGTTTTGCTTAGACGGAAAGAAGAGCCGGCGTACAGGTTTATCCAATCTACTGGGGTGAAGTCCAAACTTCCTCCAATACTCTGACTTAAGGTAGTTGCTTCTGTCTCAAGAGAGTTGATAAGGGCAATATTTCTCGAGTAGGATGGATTTGCAGATAAATAGGCGTTTACCTTAGTTTTAACGATAGGAAATCCAAATCCCAGATAGGAAGTATAGCGCTGCCCACCTGAAACATTTCCGGACTTAAATGTGGTGACAAGCGTTTCTGGATCTATGGTTTGGTTTTGAACTACTTGGTTCTCGAAGAAGGTTGAGTTCAAAGAAAAATTGAAATTCACAAAAGTGGCAGGATCATACATGTAAAATCCAGTAGTGAACGTATGCGTTACTTCAGGTTGTAAATCGGGATTTCCTTCGCGGATATACAAGGGGTTGGAAATATCTTTGAAGGGCTGCAAAGCCGAAATATTTGGCGGAGTCACGCCCATGGAATAGTTTGCGTTGAGACGCTTGTTGCCCTTCATGGTCTTCCAATAAGTAAGGTTAGGGGTAAAATTGAGGTAATTTTTGTCCACGCTACCTAAATTTTGTCCTTCTTTTTCTACTGAAAACTGTCCACTCAAACGGTAGTTGGAGGCCGCAAAACCCAAACTCAAGTTGGAGCCCTTGTTGGCATATCGGATGGAAGAACCCACTCGATTGTAGGTAATGGTATTGTCAAAGAAGCGGCTAAGGTCAGGATTCAGGGTACGAACATCGCTTGTCTCTACATCGAATACTTTTCGGTCAATTTCACTTGTTGATTGGCTGAAATTGTAAAACGTTTCCCAGAAAAAGATTTTTTTGATTGGCTCGACAAAAAGTAAACTTGACTTGATCGTGTTTGAACTATTAAATGCTTCGTTCAATTGATCCAAATTTCTAAAATAGGTGGTTGGATCGGTGGAGTTGACGAGGTCTACAACGGATTTTTGAATGCCCTCTTCGTCTGCCTGGTTGTAGGTATTACTGATGCTGGCAGCAAAGTTTCTGCCGCTTTTTTCGAATTTATGCCTGAAGATTGCGGTGCCTTGAAAGGAGCCAGACCACCTATCCGAGCGGTTGTCACGTTCCATTTGGCTTTGCTCCGTGCTACTTCGGATCAGCTCCTGAAAGCTGTTCAGCGAGCTATTGAGTGTGCTTAGCCTCCCCTTTGCATTGATGGTAAGGGTGTTGGCGCTGTCAAGCTCGTTTTGAAAACGAAGATTTGCCCGATGGTGACCTGCTATATTGTTTTGTAAACTTTGGTCAATGGAAGAGAAGGAGGAGTTGTTCTGAAGAAAATTCGTTCTACTGCTGAAGTTCTCAATGACTTGATCACTTCGACTGTAGAAATAGTTGCCACTAACATCCTTTTTGTCCTTCAGGTGGTTGTAGTTGATGCCAATCGCTTGGTTATTAGAGAAGCCCGAACTGAGGTTGTTGAAAGGGATTTCAAAGGATTCTTCAGAGTCTCCGCCTGAAGAAAAGATGAAATAACCACCGTCTGAATTAAATCCGAAATCTCCCGTGTCCCCAAATTGAAACGCTCCGCTCCCTCTAAATTCTTGGAGGTCATCCCAACTCAAGCCGCTTTCATTGACATTATTGCCATAGCCGATGATTGAAAACTGGTTTACCTTGTCAAACTTATTGTATGAGCCATTGGAAGACCATCTTCCGTCCGTCCCAGCTGCCGCTGAAATTTTGCCAAAACCGCCATTTTTGGCTTCCTCCTTCAGTTCAACATTCAAGGTTTTTTCCTTCACGCCATCCTCAACGCCTGTGAGTTTGGCCTGTTCTGATTTGTCGTCGAACAACTGAAGTTTGCTGATTGATTCAGCATTCAAGTTTTGGGTAGCCATTTTTGTATTCCCTCCAAAAAAGCGGCGCCCATCCACGGTTACCTTTTGAACTTGTTGTCCTTGTGCTATAATATTTCCATTGACATCGATCTGCATTCCGGGTAGTCTTCGAAGAAGGTCTTCCAAGGTTGCTCCAGGCGGCACTTTGAATTTCCTAGCATCGTACTCGAGTGTGTCTCCGCGCATCATCAGTGGCGCTTTTGCAGCTTTGACGACCACCTCGTATAGTTCCTGTAGGATGGGAGTTAGGCGAATCTCTTCCACTACTAACTCGTCTGATTCAGGGAGCACCAATTCCTTTTGAAAGGGGATGTAGCCCATGTAAGTGGCTTTGATCAGTAAGGGTTGGCGATCTACGTTTTTGAATGAAAATTCCCCTGCTTTATTCGTTAGCGTATAGGACACCAAGGCTGAATCTTTTGGACTAAGAAGAAGTACAGAAGTATAGTCGAGCGGGATGTTGGTGGTATCTCTTACCGTTCCTCGGATAGTGAGTTTAGATTGAGCTTGCAAGGAAAAAGTGATGGCAATTAACAGGAGGAACGGGAGGAATATCTTCATATTTTTAATCTTCAGTTTTTCTTATGTGATTATCCGCAATTTAACTTGTGAATTAAATGAAGAGTTAATCTCCTTCGTACGTTTATTTAGATTAGTTGGTTTAGGATTTAGGTAATATAAATCGAAGTGGTAATCTCATTCTGACACGAACAGCCTTTCCTCCAAGTTGTCCCGGGGTCCATTTGGGAGCATTTTGAATTACTCTCATGGCTTCCTGATCACATCCTCCACCAATGCCTCTAAGTGTTTCTATATTTGAGATTGTACCGTCCGAATTGACAATAAAAGCCATGACGACAGTTCCTTCGATTCCTCGTTCCTTAGCCTCCTCGGGATATTTGAGAGATTCAGCCAAGTAGTTCATCCATCCTTCCATTCCCCCTGCTGGTTTGGGTTGAATTTCTGTGATTTCAAAGACTTCCTCTCCCGTTGGTTCAGTTGCTGTCACAACGAGGACTTTTTTTCCATTTTCTTGAACCGAAGAGATTTCTTTATTCTTCATCACTTGATTAAATAGCTCCTCCTCTGCATTTGCCTCAATTTCTGTCAAAACGAGGACTTTCTTTCCATTTTTTTCCCTCAAAATGGTCACATTCGTGGTATCTCCTGTAGATTCAGCGGTCATTGGAATTAGCAGATTTTCAGAAAAATCTGCAGTTGTTACCTTGGAGTTTTTGCAGGAAAAGACAGCAAGAAATAAACCTATAAGTGGCAGAGCCAAAATAAATCTGGCTTTCTGGATTGGATTTGTGTTGGTTTGGGTCATCATCATAATTCGTTTTTTGGTTTGGAATTGATTAAAACTATGTACTAATCGGTTGGAATTACTTTTGGTCACCAAGCGTAGTAAAAGTTTGGAATATGCTATTGTGGAATGAAACCTGGTTATGAAATGATCTGCTTGAAACTCATGAACTTCCCTGATTATTCGCTCATACATAAAAATGAAAGGATTAAACCAGAAAAAAACTTTCAGCAACTGAACCAAGAGCAAATCCAATGTATGCCTTTGTGTACAATGAACGGACTCATGTTGTAGGATTAACTGATGATCATCGTCAGTTGGATCAAAGCTTGGGAGCATGATGTATCCAAAAAAAGATGCTGGTTCAAATCGAGAATGAATCACCAATTTGTTTCCATTGTAAACCTGAAGAGTTGCTGATTTGAGTTGAATCCATAATCTCAATGTTCCCCAGACAAATTTTGAAGCAGCAAATACCACTCCTACGATATAGCAGGAAAACAAAATTTTCTGCCATGAAAAATCACTGGAATTCACCATTGATTCTGGCTCAATCTGTCCACCTACCCAAAACACAGGTAATTGAACTTCTGGGAGGACTGCCATACTTGGCGCAACATCAATTGTGAAAAGGGGAACCAATACCGAAGCAGCTAATAATATGAGAAGCATGAATCTGTTCCATTCAAAGAAAGTCAGTTTTTCAAAGAATACTTTGTAAAATCCAACAGTTAAAGCGAGGCAAAAACTTCCTTCCCAGAGATAAATTAAAACATCATTCATCATGTTTTTGAGTTTTCATAATCATCAATCAACTTTTGAATTTCTTTGATTTCCTTTTCAGAAAGCTCTTTTTCTTTGACCATAAAAGAGAGGAAATTACCTACTGAGCCCTCAAAGAAGTGATTCACCATTCTATTGATGCTTTTCTTACTGTATTCTCCCTGAGTAATCAGCGGAAAATACTCGTGAGTGGTACCGTATGCTTTGTGTCCCAAAAAGCCT
>CAYNIK010000092.1:0-5627 GCA_964397145.1 uncultured Limnohabitans sp. | reverse complement strand
GCGATTGAACCAAGGCTTTGCCAGTCATCGCTTCGCTCATGACTTTATGACCCATATCCGCTTCTGCCTGGTCAATGCCTTGTAAGTAGTCTGCAGCCACATAAAGACTGGCTTTGTCTGTTGCAGCGTCTGGATGGTCTTCATCGGAAACTGAAACAGAATAGCTTACTTTTTTGCCAGGGAAGTAGAAGGATTGGTTGCCTTGTACTGCAATACTTACTACTGGAGCGACATTGCCCGAGTACACTGCTACCAGAGGTCCTTGGCCCTTCAGTCCAGCTGGATCCGCGGCAGTCACTGTGATTTCAAATTCACCTACAGTGGTGAAGGTATGCGTCAAAGTAGGCTCTGTGGTGGTTTTGGTAACTCCTCCACCAAGGTCCCAAGTATAAGTTAGTGCATCGTTTTCAGGATCTGATGCAGTTGCGGTAAGCGTTACTTTCAATGGATTTTTTCCTGAGGTTTTGTCCACATTCACTGCAGATACGACTGGGGCACGATTGCCTCCGTTGTAATCAATTCGGAATAGGCCTGCGTCTGGGTTTTTTGAGAACCAGCCATTTCCATATTCGAGAATGTAGATTTTTCCGTCAGGGCCCATTTCCATGTCCATCATGGCATTGAATTTAGTGCCTGGCATAAATGGTTCCATCTTATCGAAATCCCCATTTTCTTGCATGGTCACTACCTTGATCCAACCTCTGATCCAATCGTAGATGAAGAGTTTGCCGTCATAATAGTCAGGCATTCGGCTGGCTTCTGGATACATGTCCGAATAGTAAACGGGTCCAGCCATGGCGTTTCTACCTCCAGTACCCAAAGATGGGAAGTCAGGTGAAGCACCATAAGGATACCAGATGAAGGCAGGTTCCACTGCTGGAAGTTTCTTCAAACCCGTATTGTTCGGGGAATTGTTGGCAGGGCCAGCTACATCAAAAGAAGGTCCTACCTCGCCTGTTTCGTAGTTAAATTCCTTGTAGGCAAAATTATTTCCAATGGTATATGGCCAGCCAAAGTGACCTGCCTTTCGGGCCTGGTTAACTTCGTCATAGCCTCTTGGACCTTTGATGTCCAAAGAGTCGTTGTTGGCATCTGGTCCTACTTCACCCCAGTAGAGGTACCCGTTTTTCTGATCCACCGAAATTCGATACGGATTACGAAGTCCTTGCGCATAAATCTCAGGGCGGGTGCCTGCTGTACCTTTAGGGTACAGGTTGCCTTCTGGAACGGTATACGTTCCATCCTCAGCCACTTTGATGCGAAGAATTTTTCCTCTCAAATCATTGGAGTTGCCTGAGCTTCTGCGCGCATCCCACTGCTTATTGCCTTCACGTCCATCTACAGGTGCATACCCGTTGAGGGTGTATTTGGAGCCAGGCTGGTTGAATGGGGTGGAGTTATCTCCTGTAGATAGGAATAGATTTCCATCCTTGTCAAAAGCAATGGATCCTCCGGTATGGCAGCAAATGTTGCGTTGGGAGTAAAGTTCTAAAATGATTTGTTCGGAACCCATGTCCCACTTGCCGTCTTTGTACTTGAATCGGGAAAGTCGATTGATTTCTTTATCTCCTGTTGGCGCATAAAAGGCATAAACCCAATTGTTGGTTGCGTAGTTGGGGTCCTTTTGAAGTCCCATCAAGCCTTCTTCTGCGTTCACTCCCTGCACTTCTGTTTTCCAATACACATCCAACTTGGCGATTTCCTTAAGTTCGCCAGTCGCCTGGTTGTACTGAAGGATTTCCCCTCTTCGCTGTGCTACCAAGATGTCTAGGTTAGGAAGAATGGTCATTTCCGTAGGCTCAGTAAACTGGCCCATGGAAAGGGTAGTTTTGGTAAAGCGGTTTTCTTCTGGAGTACGCTTGGATTTAGCCTTGTCGTAGTCTAGTTCCAAATTTTCACCAATGGTGTATTGAAGACCGGCTAAAAGATGTTTTAAAAATTCAGGTTCTTCGTAGGATTCGTTGGTGTGACCACCTCCGGTATAATAAGCTCTACCTCCATCAAAATCATGGTACCAAGCGATAGGATGCTCTCCCATATCCATTCCCCCCTGGTAGGAAGCTTCGTCTAGGAGTAACAACTTTTTAGTATTCGGATTGATTTTTTTGTAACTGTACCACTCGTCAGTACGGGCCCAACTTTCAGGCAGGAAGTCTACTGAAGGGTGTTTTTCTCCAGTTTTGGTCACCTTACCTGGTTGTACATTCGGGTGTGGATCGTTGATTCCTGGGTGGTCTGCAAAGTAGCCTCCTACAAGTCGGCCATACCATCCCCATTCGTATTCGGTGTCAGCAGCCGCGTGAATACCCAAATAGCCACCACCAGACTGGATGTATCGTTCAAAATCAGCTTCCTGTGCTGCATTGAGTACATCACCTGTCGTGCTCAAAAAAACCACAGTGGCATATTGCGCCAAGTTTTCTTCATTGATGAGGTCTGCATTTTTGGTCGTGTCTACATCAAAGCCATTTTCGGTACCCAATTTTTGGATAGCTGCTATGCCTTTGGGGATGGACTCGTGGTTGTAACCCGCTGTTTTGCTAAAAACAAGCACTTTTGGTTTGCCTTCCCGCTTCTTGGAACAGGAGGAGAGCACCGCTCCCAAAACAAGGAAGAGTACTAAAAGTCTACTTAGGTTTTTTGGGTACTTCATAGGTGTGAATTTATTTTTTCGAAAATAACAAAAAAGAAGGAGTTGTTTACTTAAGTCGCTCATTTCCGAGCAGATAATGGATCAAGCGGTAGATTTTGTCGATGAATGCGCCAATTCTAAACTTTTCTAGCACCTGCACCCAGCGAAACTTCGATGAAATCAGGGGTTAACTGGAATGCGGCTTGGTACTTCTCCAGCATGGTGGTTTTGAAGTTGGAAATTTCGTTGGTCTTTAGTAGCGTCAATAGGCAGCCTCCAAATCCTCCTCCCATCATTCTTGCACCCAAAACACCTGTTGTTGATTCTGCCTGCTGTGCAAGAAAATCGAGTTCCGGACAACTCACCTCAAAGTCGTCTCGCAAACTTTCATGGGAAGCCTGCAGCAACTTTCCTACCGTCAAAAGATTCCCACTTTGAAGGGCTTCAGCGGCTTCATGTACTCGCGCACATTCGGTAATCACATGTTTGGCTTTTGAAAAAAGCACTTCGGGTAAAAGTTGTTTGACGCTCGGTAAATCGCTCTCTTTCAGGTCTCGAAGGGTGCGAATCTCTGGAAAGGTTTTTTGTAAAATCACCACGCTCTCCTCACAAGCGGCTCGGCGTTGGTTGTAAGCGGAATTGGCTAAAGAATGTGAAACCTTAGAGTTGACTAGTAAAAGGCTGTACTCGCCTAAGTGTACAGGAATTTCTTGATGGGTCACCGTTCTGCAATCAAGCAGCAAGGCATGATTCTGAACTCCAAAAGCCGAGGCATAAGGATCCATGATCCCACAATTCACCCCGGCAAAGAGGTGCTCGGCTTTTTGCGCGTAAAGCGCTAGATTTTTTTTGGGGATGTGAAACGAAAACGCCTCCGAGAGTCCCAAACCTACTGCCACGGAAAGGGCGGCAGATGAAGATACTCCTGCGCCTGTAGGGATGTCTCCTCCAAGGACTAAATCAAAATTGGCTAGGGGATAACCCGCCTGTTGCAACAGGGTACAGACTCCCATGATGTAAGTGGCCCAATGTCCTTTTTTTGGGGACATGCTTCCAAGTTCGAAACTAAACTCTTGGTCAAAATCTAGGGAATAGGCTCGGCAGACTGCTAGATTATTCTTGGCAATCGCCACCCAGATTCCTTGGCTGATGGCGGCTGGAAATACAAATCCTTCCTGGTAATCCGTATGCTCTCCGATCAGGTTGATTCGTCCAGGGGCAAATACAACAAGGGGTTCTGCTTCAAAATGGAGTCGGAAGGATTGAATTAGGGTTAATTTCATCAATATGGTTTGCCTTGCAGGTGAAAAAAATAGGAAGAAACTCAGTTTTTAGCAGGCAAATGCTGGGAGGATTTGCGAATTACCAGGGTGGTATCCAATACAATAGACACTGGATCTTCTGAGGCTTGCCCATCCAATTGATCCAGAAGGTGGCTTACAGCTAATTTCCCCATCTCGTATCCCGGTTGGGATACTGTGGTCAGGGGAGGTTCCACCACTGCTGCGGTAGGATTATCCGTAAATCCAGCAAGGGCGATGTCTTCGGGTACCCGAATTCCTGATTTTTTCCATTCGGTCAGCACATCTACTGCTACTGGATCAATCATGCAAAAAACTGCCTCTGGTCGCGGTTGCATTTGGAGGATGCGTTGTGCTACGTTCAGGTTACCTTCGAGCGTAAGGTCGGTGATTTGGATCCACTGCTCGTTAATTTTTACTCCATATTCTTCCAAAGCGCGAAGGTAGCCTTCCTTTCTTTTTTTGGAAATGTAGAGGTCCTCTGGTCCAGAAACGTATGCGATGCGTCGGAATCCGTTTTCAAGGAGGTGTTTGACCACTTGGTAGGCGCCACCTGCGTCATTGAAAGTGACCTTGGACACTGGAATATCTTCCTCCACTCGGTCAAATAAGACGAAGTTGATCTCTCTATCGTACAATTCGTGGAGGTGCTCAAAGGTGTTGGTTTCCCGACTCAAGGAAATCAATAAGCCATCCACCTGGCTGGAAACTAAGGTTTGAATATTTGCTTTTTCTTGGGCGATGCGCTCGTTACTCTGGCAAATCATCACATTGTATCCACGGATATTTGCGGTGTCTTGGATGCCCGAGATGCAGGAGGCAAAAAAATGGGAAGTGATTTCGGGGACAATGACTCCCAAGGTCTTGGAGCGGCTGATGCGAAGGCTTTGTGCGAGGAGGTTGGGGCGGTAGTTCATTTCCTTTGCCGCCTCAGTTATTTTTCGCTTGGTTTCGATATGCAACTCAGGAGAGTCTTGTAAGGCTCTGGATACCGTAGAAACGGATACGCCCAATTTCTTGGCGATTTCCTTCATCGTTACCTGACGCCCCTTTTTCATTCCAATTTGTTTTGATTTTGATCTGTTGCAATCGTCTGCAATTACGAATAAAGCAAAGATTTTTACAACTACCGCTATTCTTGGTAAATAGTAGCCAAAACTGTTTCACCAACCACTTTCAGGGTGCGACGATCAATTCCGTCTAAGTTATCTTGGTGGGTATGGTGAAAGGCGCCAAAGCCTAAATCTGGAGAGAAGTCAATGATATCAATCATCGGAATACCTGCCCATTCGTTCACAAAGGCATGATCATCCAAGATTTCTGGAGCATCTTGCTGGATAAAATAGGAGCCATGTCCCAGGAGGGCTGCGTTGCTCCAAACTTTGGAAATAATGCCGCTGGCAAACTTTCTCGAATAGCCTTCTCGGTAGAAGCGGGCATTTTTGGCGCCCACCAGGTCTACCAAAATTCCATAATAAGCGGAGTAGTTGGGAAGGTGTTTGTTTTTGGACCAGTATTGAGATCCGTGGCACCACCAGATCTTGGAGTTGTCACGAGTTACGGCAAACTCGGGCTCCCCATCATCTTCCCCATCAAAGAAAATTAGATCAATTCCCACTTCGGAAGAAAAGGGCTGACCGGAAATACTTCGAGCAATTTCTAAAAGTACCGCAACGCCTGAGGCTCCGTCATTT
>CAYNIK010000091.1:0-5650 GCA_964397145.1 uncultured Limnohabitans sp. | reverse complement strand
GGCAGCTGGACCAACTTGAATGCCGGCCTTCCTCAAGATCGCTGGGTGAGTAGCATTTCTCCCTCCCACTACAAAGAAGGACTAGTCTACATCACGCTCAATGGCTACAGATACGATGAGTTTACCACCTATGTCTACAAAAGCGAAGACTATGGAAAGACATGGACTTCCATCGCATCCAATCTACCTAATGAGTCGGTGAATATTATTATTGAAGATCCAAAAATGCCCAATCTACTTTATTTGGGAACTGACCATGGCTTGTATGTAAGTTTGGATGCGGGAAAAAACTGGAACCTATTCCAAGGCGAAATACCAAATGTGGCGATTTATGACATGGTCATTCAAGAGCGTGAAAACCACCTCATCGTGGGTACGCATGGTCGAAGCGTCTATGTAGTAGACTTAAAGCCAATCCACAAGTGGGCCACACCTGCTCCCCTAGTGATGGAAAACAAATAAGTCAACTAAGTTTAACAGCAAAGCCCTTCCAAAATTGAATTTGGAAGGGCTTTTTTAGTTTTAAGCTTTTGCGAATAAAATTTAGAACAGTTTTATCCCTACCGACAAGACCCACTGGTTGAGTCGGTTGTCCGCGGTGTAGGAACCCACATTCTCTGTAAATCTACTCAGACCTCCTTCGTATTTTCCTTCAATGGAAAGATTTCCTAGATCTACTCCTACACCAGTTTGGTAGCCGAGGGTGGCCTTTTTGAAATCTATATTTTGGACGGTTGTACCTGCATCCTTCAAAGAAGAATCAATGTTAAAGCTTGCAATAGGTCCCGCCATGATGCGAACGATTTTCAACATTCTGAATCCAGCCATTATAGGCACATCCAAGCGGTTAAATTTAGCCTCATAGGAACTGGAAGAAATACTGCTTACTGGAGGCAATTCAAGCTTAAATTTTCCGCTAGTTTGCGTAAACAACACCTCAGGCTGCACAAAAAATCCAACCCCTCCAAATCGTGCAAATACCCCCACATGATACCCCATTTGCGCACCATTGGGAACAAGTTGTTCACCTTCAAAATCTACTTGCGTACTACTCAATCCCGCTTTGATGCCTACCCCGTTTTTTTGGGCATATAGGGAGAGTGAAGTCAGGGAAACTAAAATAATTAAAACTAGCTTTTTCATGGAAGTAACATTTAGTGTGGTAGATGTCTTGCAGTGAGATAAGCAATTCTACTGCCAAAACGAAAAAATGAGTGGATTAGTGCTCTTTAGTACTAAAAATGAATGGGTCACCATGTGGATTAGACATAGCTAGCATGCCTTGCTACGGGAAGCGGCCGATCTTATCTACCTCCCCTGCAACTAGTCAGATTACATTCGGAAAATTGATTAATCGGTTATTGCTTGAAATGGTTGCAAAAAATCAGTTTCCTGGAATTACTTTTTTTGAACAAGAAAATAGACTACCACCCCAGGAATAATCGCAAATGCAGCGTACCAAATCTTTATTGGATCCATTAAAACAAAGCTAAATATCATCCAAAGGGTAGCAAGGATAAACAATATAGGAGTGAAGGGATATCCCCATGTTTTGACCGGTCTTTCTTCAGCACTATATTTTTTACGGATAATAAAAATCCCAAGGACGGTTAATAAAGAAAAGAAGGAAAGGGTAATTCCTAAGGTTTGTATTAGCTCTTGAAATGATGAAAACAAAACCAATGCAATCGAAATTAGCGCCTGAAGTAGGATCGCATATACTGGTGTTCCGGAAGCATTTTTCACGGCAATCTTCTTAAAAAAGGAAAAATCATTTCCTATTTGTTCAGAAACCCTTGGACCTGCAATAATCATGGCGCTCATGGTACTGAATAAAGCGAAAGAAAATATTGCAGAAAACACTCCCTCGAATTGTTCCCCAAATAATTTTAACGCCACAATATTCCCAATATCTTCCTTACCGGCCATCTCTTCGAAAGTTGCTACTGACATAAAAGAAGCATTGAGAAGAACATATAAAATAGTTACAAGTAATGTCCCTCCGATAAGCACAAAAGGTATGGTTTTAATTGGGTTTTCGACATTCCCAGCAATGTAGACCACTGCATTCCACCCTGAATAGGCATACATAACCCAGACAAGAGCTGATGCAAATGAAAAACTAAAAATTACAGAAAGGCTAGTCTCTGTAGGATATAAATTAGTCGCGGCTGGAATATCAGCAGGTACTATAAAGAAAGGCGCAAAGCAAAAAACAAGAATTAAGGCAATCTTAAACGCAGTCAATAAACTCTGAACTAATCCTCCAACTTTGGTTCCAAATAAGTGGATGGAAGACAAAAATAGGATTACACTAATTGCAATAATTTTCTGAATACTCAATTCAAACCCAAACAAGTCAACCGCTCTGGAAACATCTACACCTAAAGCCGGTGCACTATACTTTCCTATAGCAAGTCCTGCCGAGGCAATAGCCCCTGCAAATCCAACCACCAAACTTATCCAACCACTAGCAAATCCAATACTTGGATGATATAGTTTACTTAAATAAACATATTCCCCCCCGCTCCTTTTTAAAGTAGTGGCTACTTCAGAATAGGTAAACGCTCCGCATAACGCAATTAACCCGCCCAACAACCAAATTAAAAGAATAGAGAATCCATCTGGAATTCCCCCATTCTCAAAAGAAACTACCTGAAACCCTAAAGAAGAAAATACACCCACACCGATCATGTTTGCAATCACGGTGCTTAAAGCTGCAACTTTACTGTATTTGTTATTTTCCATTAATTAGAAAGCCAATGCTTTGTAAACCCAATAAACAAATTTTATTTTAATCAAAAATACACTTTCTAGTTCAATAGATTAAAAGCGAAAACAACTATTCGCTTAATCGCAAAAACATACAGCAATTATTCATAAGAAAGTCAAAAATCAAATTCTAAAAACTCAATTTTGAACATAAACTAATCTCAAGATCATTCAACAATTAGAATTTGTTTTTCTTTCTAAAATACCACAAAAAAAGTGTCCATTGCAATTGGACACTTTTTTTGTGGCGAACCTTAGCTTTTTCACCTAATAAATCAGATGGGGTTAAGCTAATTCAAAAACTCCCAGCATTTTTAAAAGTAAAATCAAGATCACAAGTGGACAAATCCACTTGATAAAGAAAATCCAAGCCCTGCGGTATACACCTACAAATCCTGGTGCTCCAAGCGCAAGTTCGTCTGCAAAGTCTCCAATTTTCTTAATCCAACCTGTATACAATGCCAGCATCAGACTGATTAGGATCACTGCAAAGGAACCAAAAATAAAATCCATTACCCCAAAGAACCCAACCAACTCATTGCCTAAAAAATTAAAACGAATCTCTGCAAAAACATTCCCTTCTATGGACGACAAGGCAGAAGGTACAGAGAAAATCATCGCAGCAATTCCCACTACCCATGCCGCCTTTTTACGGTTCCACTTCCGGTCATCAATAAGGTAAGAAACGGGAACTTCAAGCATGGAAATGGTCGAAGTAAGTGCTGCTACCATCAAAAGAACAAAAAACAACCCGCCAATGATGTTTCCCGCCGGCATGGCATCAAAAACCTTAGGAAGCACCTTAAACACTAGACTGGGCCCCTCGGCAAGATATTCAGGGCCTAACAGGGCAAACAAGGCTGGAAACACCATCAAACCTCCAAGCAAGGCAACAGCGGTATCCATACCTGCAATCCATCCTGCCGCTCCTAAAATATTGGACTTTTTATCCAGGTAAGATCCAAACGTGATCATCAGCCCCCAACCCACAGACATGGAGAAAAAAGCCTGTCCCATAGCTTGAAGAATTACCGTACCATTGATTTTGGAAAAATCAGGATTCAAATAGTATTCAATTCCTTCCCCAGCACCCTCCAAAGTAACTGACCTACCTGCTATAAATAGGATGATAAGAAACAATAAAGGCATGAGGTACATACTCGCCTTTTCAATACCTCCAGAAATACCTCCTAAAACAATCAGTATGGTCAACAAGATAAAGCCAAAGGTCAATGGAATGACATAGACTGGATTTCGAATAAATTCCTCAAAATCTACAGGAATATTCAAAACCTCCGTAAAAATATACCCTACGGTCCAACCCGCGATAACCGAATAGTAACTGAAAACAAAAAAGCAGACTAGCACGCAGAGTACACCTGCCAGCTGCCAAAATTTATTGCCCCCTGTGTCGCGAATTGCTCCGATGGGGTTTTTTCCAGACTTTCTTCCTAACCCAATTTCATTAAACAACAAGGGCAAGCCTACCAATACCACACAAAGGATGTAGACAAACACAAATGCCCCTCCTCCATTTTCGGCAGTGAGGTAAGGAAACCTCCAAATATTACCCAAGCCAATGGCTGAGCCAGCCGCAGCCATGATGAATCCCAAACTGGAACCGAATTGACCTCTTTCCTCTGGGTTTACATTTGCTGCCATAACTTATTGGTTTGATAATTAAATGTTTACAAAATCAAGAAGAGGCTAAGGTAATTTGTTTTGCCAAAATACCTATCCCTTCCATGAAAGTTTTAGGTCGATATCCCAATTGATCTACCGCCTTTTGGATGATAAATCCAGTCTTCATTGGTCTGCGTGCGGGTTGGGTAAAACGAGTAGAATCTGTGCGAATAATCAACTCTTTGTTTAATCCAAAGAAATCAGCGGTTTGCATGGCCATATCGTAAGGAGTCAGCAGCTCGGATCCAGAAATATTGAATACCCCCGTGGCTCCTTGCTCAGCAATTAAAATACATCCTGCCGCCAAATCCTCAGCCAAGGTAGGTGTCCGCACCTGATCATCCACTACCTGAATCTGTTTGCCTGCTTCCAAAGAAGATTTCACCCAGAGAATGATGTTGGATCGACTCAAGTCATTGGCAAGGCCATAGACCAAGACTGTCCGCGCAATCGCCCATTTCACGGCAGAACTTTTGATGAGTTCCTCTCCTTCCAACTTCGTTTGCCCATAGTAATTGACAGGATACGGTAAGGCTTCCTCGGTGTAGGGATTGTGCCCATCCTCCCCGGAAAAAATAAAATCTGTAGATACAAAAATAAAGTGACTTCCAATCTTTTCTGCCGCTCGAACCAGATAGGAAGTTGCGAGCACATTGGCGCGGTAACAGCCCTCCTGATTTTTTTCACATTCATCCACATGGGTCATCGCTGCCCCATGAATCAATACTTCCGGACGGAGTTGTTCCAAAACCGACTCAACTTCCTGCTCATTTTCGATATCCAAGCTCTGGTACGTAAATCCTGAACCCGAGAGTCTGCAGGCACCTCTACCCGTAGCAATCACGGCAAAATTTCCTTGTGCTACCAGCTGCTCTACCAGCTTTTGACCCAGCAAACCATTGGCTCCTGTGATCAATACCTTCGGTTTATTGGACGACGGGGTAGACATAGCCAAACTCTTTTTCAATTTTCTTTCGAGACATTTTTTCAACCGTCACTTTCATGATTACAGGTTCTAAAGGAACTTCGCGTGAAGTTTTTTCCGCTGCAATTTTATCAACCACCTCTAGGCCTTGGATGACCTGACCGAAGACGGTATACTCAAAGTCTAAGTGCGGAGTTCCTCCCAGTTCGGCATAAGCCTTGATTTGTTCGGGACTGTAATCTTTGGTGAGTTTCAAGGATAAGGTTTTGG
>CAYNIK010000090.1:0-5657 GCA_964397145.1 uncultured Limnohabitans sp. | reverse complement strand
GCAAGGTGTAGCGGTAGGTATTGTCAGCAAAACTTGAATTTTTGAACTTCAAGGCGATTAATGGAAGTTCGGAAACCAAAAGGATACTTGTTGCCCAGGCGAATACCACAAGGGCGATGGGGCTTGTAATCCAAGGAGCCAACTCGGGCCATTGAGCCACCAAGTGTGGCAGGGTGGAGAGCAAAAGTGCATTGGCCGGTGTGGGTAGCCCAATGAATCGATCACTTTGTCTGGTATCCAAATTGAATTTTGCCAGTCTGTAGGCGGACAGCATGGGTACGATCAGAGTCAAATAGGGAAGAAACTGGGAGTCGGTTTGTTCCTTGGTCAGGGAATACAACAGAATCCCAGGCAACACACCAAAAGATACCACATCGGCCAGAGAGTCCAGCTCTTTTCCCATAGCGCTTTGAACCTTCAAAAGCCTTGCAACAAACCCATCCAGAAAATCAAAGCCTGCTGAAAGAACCACAAAATAGGCTCCATACACTACTTGTCCTTCTAGAACCCAAAGGATTCCTAGGACTCCAGAAAGGAGATTCAATAGGGTGATGAAGTTGGGAAATTGGGCTTTTAAATTCACGAGTATGCGTTTAAACCCACAAATGGGTTGTGTTTTTTCTCATAGCCAATGCTTGTTTCTGGGCCATGGCCAGGATACACTAGGGTTTCTTCTGGAAGGACAAACAATTGGGATTTGATCTTTTCAAGGAGCAAGGCATGATTCCCTCCAGGTAGGTCGGTGCGACCGATGCTTCCTCGAAATAGTGCATCGCCTGCTATGCATCGCTTGCTCTCCTCATGGTAGAATACCAAGTGCCCTGGGGCATGTCCTGGAACAAAAATACAGCGCAATTTTTCTTTTCCCACGAAAATGTCCTGACCTTCCGCTAGAAAGGAACTGGCTTGGGAAGGGACATAGTCCCGAAATCCATAGTTTGGTGCATACACTTCCACAGATTTCAGAACGGGAACTTCTAACGCGTGAATTTGTAGGGAAACTTGAAAGCGCTCCATAGCCCAAGCATTTCCCAGAACGTGGTCAATGTGGCAATGGGTGTTGAGTAATTGGGTGACTTGCAAGTTTTGATCAACTACAAATGCTTCCAATTCTCTTTTTTCTTCGGCCGTATAGCATCCTGGATCAATAAGTGTGGCTGTTCCTTCCTCATCGTAAAGGAGGTAGCTGTTCTCTTGAAATGGGTTGAAGGTGAAGCACTTGATGTGAAGCATGCGAAAAGTCAGCGAGATTAAAGCAAAGTAAAGAATTATGGCCTTAATTTAGGACATGGAAATTGATTTTTTAATCATTGGACAAGGCTTGGCAGGCTCGGCCTTGGGCTACCGCTTGATTCAAGCGGGAAAAAATGTGGCCCTTATTGACCAGCCTGAATCGAATAAGAGCAGCCGTGTGGCCGCGGGATTATTCAATCCGGTCACAGGTAGGAAAATGGTAAAGACCTGGAAAGGAGAAGTTTTGTTTCCTGAGATCATCCCGTTTTACCAGGAAATCGAACAGGTGACGGGGAAAAAATTTCTAACCCTACAGCCCATCTACCGTCCTTTTTTATCCATTGAGGAGCAAAATGAATGGATGGGGCATTCGAGTGATCCAGAAATTCAGCCTTTTGTAAGGAAAATAGAAGTAGAAAGCCAGGATGCTCGCCTCAAAGATTCTTTTGGAGGTGTCCTACTTCAGTATTCGGGGTGGCTGGATATCCCTACTTTTTTGGATGCGATGTGGTCTTTTTTTGGAGATCGATTGACTCAAGAAGAATTTAAAGAGGAAGAATTGGTGCAAGTAGGAGATACTTGGCACTACGGAAAATGGAAAGCAAAAGCCTTGATTTATTGCAATGGACTAGGTGCCATGCATTCCCGCTTTTTTTCATTTCTACCTTTTGCTCCTGTCAAGGGAGAGATTTTGGAAGTGGACCAAGAATTTAATCCTCCCTTTATCGTCAACCGTGGAGTGTTTCGGGTCCCTTTACCCAATGGAAATTTTCGCGTAGGTTCTACGTATACCTGGCATGATTTAGCCGTAGGACCTACGGTTACCGCTCAAAAAGAGCTTTTAGATAAGTTGACCGAGGTGGTGCGCATGCCTGTAAAGGAAGTGGTTGCGCACCGAGTTGGGATTCGTCCAGCCACTAAGGATAGAAAACCATTTTTAGGTAAACATCCTGAGGCCTCACACGTTTATGTCTTCAATGGTTTTGGAGCGAAGGGAGTTTCGCTAGTTCCGTATTTTAGTGCGCAGATGCGAGATTTTCTCCTTGAAGACAAGCCTTTGGCAAGTGAAGTATCTATCTCACGGTATTTTGCCTATATTTAAAACTTAACTTGATCGTTGGAAATGCGAATGCGTGTATTTCGATACCTTTTTTTAGTTTTTCTGCTTGGCTGCGTGACGGAATCCTGGGCTCAATTTGACCAGGAGCGCTTTGGTAAAAACCGGGTGCAGCATAAGGAGCTCAATTGGTATCAGTATACTTCTGCCAATTTTGAAGTGTATTACTACGACAAGGGTGGGGTAAATGCGAAAATGGCCATCGAATTTTTGGAGGCCGAGTTCAATAAGTTGACGCAAAATATTGGCTATGTAGCCTATACCAAACCTCGGATTTACATTTACAATTCTCCCGAAGAGCGGTTACAGAGTAACCTAGATCTCAATGCACAGCTCTACACCGAAGAGGGGCAAACCAAATTTACCCGCCTCGTGGCAGAGGTTGCTTACAAAGGGCGAATGGATTTATTTAAGGAAGACTTACTCTTTGCTACATCCAAAGTCATTGTTCGAGAAATGCTTTATGGTGCTTCTGTAGCGGATGCGTTTCAAGCGAATTTGGTTAGTAACTTTCCCGATTGGTATGTGGATGGTATTGCGCTTTATTTAGCCAAAGGCTGGAGCCGAGAAATGGATGATTACATCCGTCGCTATTTGAAAAACACCCCCAATCCAAAACTACACACCTTGACTGATCTAGAGGCTGGCCTCGTCGGGCAGTCCATTTGGAATTACATTTCCGAAAAGTATGGCAGAAGGTATGTTTCCAGTATCCTCAACCTTTCCCGAATCAATCGCAATGAGGAGAATAGCATTGCAAACACCATTGGAATCAATATCAAGGCTTTTATTGCAGACTGGCAACAATTTTACCTGAAGGTCAATGAGCCTGTTTACAGCAATTTTAAAACTCTTGATTCGAAAAAAGCGATTGCTACCACTTCTTCCCGTGTGGATGGTGCGATTACCGATGTAAAATTTAGTCCAGACGGGCTTCATTTGGCCTATGTGCTCAACAATGCCGGTAAAGCCACCGTTTGGGTACGTGAATTGGCCTCTGGAATGGAGCAGCGGATTTATCAAGCCGGATCTAAGCACGAAGAATTACCCCCAAATTTGAATGCACCTGTGATTGCTTGGCGGGATTCAGCTACGCTAGCGATTGCCACCTTCAAACGAGGCTTAACGACCCTACGACAGCGATCTTTGGATGGTTCTGCACGCGATAAGGTGTTCTTACGAAACATTACTCAGATCCTGAATTTTGATTTCAATGAGTCAGGAAAAAACATGGTCCTTTCTGCGATTTCCAATGGAAAGACAGACCTATATACGCTGAATTTAAGAGGGCAAGGAAAGCGATTGACCGATGATGCGTTTAATGAACTTACGCCCGTGTTTTTGAATGATTCGACGATTGTTTATTCAAGCAACTATACGCAACTTCCAGACTCATTGGTTCAGAAAGGGTTGGCATTGACCAATTTTCCCGAACAATACAATTTGTATCAAGTACAGGTGTTGAAGGATACTACAGTCTACACCAAGCTCACCAACGCCAATAGTAAAAACACCTTCCCCAGAAAGTTGAATGCCAATAATCTGGTGTTTTTGAGTGACCTCAGTGGAATTTCTAATCTGATGAAGCACAATATTGGGAATCAGGTTTCTACTCAGATATCTTCCTTTGACACGAGCATCGAAGTGTTTGACGTGAATTCTCGAATGAATAAAGTCGCTTATGCGGTTCGAAATGGGAAAGAATCCGAACTTTTTGTAGATGCGTATACCGGTGTAGATCAATTTACACCAAGTACCCCCCGACTTCAATTGGCACAGGTCAAAGAATTGAATGAGCGACTTGCTGCTCGAAGAATCCTGGAGGCCAAAACCCAACAAGCTGCCCGGGCCAAGCAGGAACAAGTAGCCGGTCCGGAACTAGTAGTGCCTTTGACTTCATTGGATACCGTCTCTCAAAAAACCTCTTCACTGAATACCGATCGCTTGCGATTTGAATCGAGAAGAGGAGTCAATACGGAGAACTATAATTTTGACTCGATTCCTACACGAGCCTCCGTGAATACTGCGGCTGTGGATACCAAGCAAGAGACTACTAAAAATAGTATCCTGGATTCTTTCCGAAAGCAAAATTTACAAAAGTTGATTTCCGGTCCCCGACCCATGGAATCCCAATTTTTCACCAACCACATCAATTCTCGTTTTGTAGTGGATCCTTTACGAGGATTTGGAATTAACCTTCAAGGGAAGATGACCGATGTGTTGGACAACCATCAATTCATGGGAGGAATTATGTATTCCTTGGATTTTGACTCAGGAGGGGATATCTGGTTTGAATACGAATACCTTAAATCCAGATTGGATTTCAGAGGTCGTTACGATCGAAAAACACTTACTGTCACCGACGGGGATATCAGTTTTCAAAAATACACCTTGACCAAATTAGAAACAGGGGTCGCTTATCCACTCTCCATCCATTCTCGTGTGTACGCTGCGCCCTTTGTTGCCAAGACGCAATACTTCAACCTGAATGAGGATTCGTTGATGTATAGCAAGATCCCGGACCTAAATCAATTGCAAGTATCCTATGCTGGCGGAAAGGTAGAATACGTATACGACCGTACCGAACCCATGGGGTTGTATGCGTTTACAGGAACCAAAGGCAAGGTAGGTTTTCAGCACTACCAAGGGTTGAATTTAGGAAATCGTTCATTCAGTAATTTTTATGTGGATATTCGCAATTACCAGAAGATCCATAAAAATATCGTCCTAGCCTCCAAGTTGTATTTTGGATCCTTTATGGGGGCGAATCCTCAGAGCTATTTAGTTGGAGGTATGGATAACTGGCTATTTAATAATTTTTATAACCCACCAGCAAATCGCCCAGAACCATCTCCTGTTCGTAATCCGGAAGGCTTAGAAAATTCCAATATCCTGTTTGCAGATTTTGTAGATCTTCGAGGCTATGATTACGATGAAATCCGGGGGAGAAATGCACTGACCTTTTCTACCGAATTGAGGCTTCCCTTGTTTTCGTATTTGACCCGAGGAAATATCACCTCCAATTTTGTGAAAAACTTCCAATTGGTAGGTTTCTATGATGTGGGTTCTGCCTGGAATGAGGCAGCTCCTTGGGAAAAGGTCAATGATCAGAATACCGAAGTAATCAATACTACCGGCTCTCCATTTGTGATTGTCTTGAATAACTTCAACAATCCTTGGCTCCAAAGCTATGGAGCTGGACTTCGAACGGTGCTCATGAACTACTACATCAAATTTGATGCGGCTCGTCCGGTACGGAATTATAAAAATGAAGATTTGAAATTTTACTTTACTTTGGGGTATAATT
>CAYNIK010000089.1:0-5697 GCA_964397145.1 uncultured Limnohabitans sp. | reverse complement strand
TGAAAAGATTTATATATGGACTGACGCTAGCTGCCGGAATGGTTTTGGCTACGTCATGTGCGGATAAACTGGACGAGCTATTGGAAAACCCAAATGCAGTTAACGCAACTACTGCATCCCCGGATTTTCTTTTGAACCGTATCCAGTTGGATTACCAAAGTTTATGGTATGGTATTTCTGATAGAGGCGCTCGTTTGACCCGTCAGATCAACCAGGGTTCTGCCTTGTACGAAGCAGCTTATGCTGCTGGTTCTACCAACGGTACTTGGTCAAATGCGTATGCAAACATCCTTGCAGATATCAACTTCTTGTTGCCTTTGGCAGAGAAGTCTAACTTGCAAAGACACATGGGTATCGCTAAAACTATCAAGGCCATGGTGTTGATGGACTTGGTAGATACCTATGGTGATGTGCCTTACAGCGAAGCCTTGGATGCTTCGAACTTCAATCCTAAAGTTGACAATGGTCAAGCGGTATATGCTGCTGCATTTACACTTTTGAATGAGGCTTCGGCTCACTTTACTGTAGCTACTTCTGGTGGTACGCCAAACGATTATTTCTACAATCGTAACTACACCAACTGGAATAGATTGGTGAATACCTTGAAGTTGAAGTATTTCTTGAACACCAAAGCGGTGGACAGGGCTGCTTCTACAGCGGGTATTAATGCGTTGATTGCTGGAAATCAGTTGATCACAACGGGTGGTGACTTTGTGTTCCGTTTTGGAACTACTGCAGCGGATCCAGATTCTAGACACCCTAAGTTTGCAGGTCAGTATACTGCAGGTGGTGGTGACTACCAGTCTACGGACTTCATGCACCACTTGACTGTGGAAAAAGGTTTTGACGATCCTCGCGTTCGTTACTACATGTACCGTCAAGTATTGACCAATACCACCAATGTGGATGAGCAAGAGTGTATTTCTCAAATCGCTCCTCCTCACTACTTGGTAGGTAACTATCCTTACTGTAATCCTGCGGGTAACAAAGGATACTGGGGTCGTGATCACTTGGATCCAGACGGTATTCCACCAGATGGTTTGAAGCGTACTGCTTATGGGGTATTCCCTGCTGGCGGACGTTTTGACAACAACTCCGCTGTTCCTGTGTCTAACCCTGCTTTGGGTATGAAAGGTGCGGGTATTCACCCAATCATGTTGGCTGCTTACGTAGACTTTATGTTGGCTGAAGCTGCGATCACTTTGGGAACTACAGGTAATGCAAAGACTCTTTTGCTTTCAGGTATCCAGAAGCACATGGACTATGTTCGTGCCTTCGCGGTAGCTGGTGCTGAAGGTGCTACTATCACTGCATTTGAACCTGCTGCAACCTTTACTTCTCGCGTGACCAACTACAAAAACTATGTGGGTAATCAGTACGATGCTGCCGCAAACGATGATGCTCGAATGAACGTGGTGGGTAGAGAATACTGGTTGTCTTTATATGGTAACGGTATGGAAGCTTACAACTTGTATAGAAGAACGGGTAAGCCTTCTCGTATGCAGCCTGGTTTGGAAGCGGTTACAGGACCTTTTGTTAGATCTTTCTTGTATCCTAACAACTACATTGTAACCAATACCAATGCCAAGCAGAAAGCGAATCTAGCGACTCAAGTGTTCTGGGATAAGAATCCTGCTTCACCTTGGATTTATTAACCTTATAAATTAGAAAATATGAAAACGCTAAAATATAGTTTCGCCTTATTGGCAATGGCAGTCATCTTTCTAAGTTCTTGTAGAGACTTTGTGGAGCCTAATGTTCCTTACAAAGATTTCGATACGGGAGCTTACTTGAGAACCATTGCTAGAACAAGCACTACCTTCAACTTCTTCAACTTGCCAGCTTCTAAGTTTGCATTGACGATTGAAGCCGTAGATAAGGAAGACGGAAAGACAGTGCAAACTGTTGAAGTTCGTGTACGTCACAGACGTTTGATTCCAGGAGTAGGTTTGAGATATACGCCTGCAAACGATGTGTTGGTAAAGACGCTTCAAGCTTCTGACTTCACTACAAATACCTCTTCTCGTTTCTTGAGATCCACTTTCGAAGTGACGGCTGCTGAAGCCATCGCTGCAGTAGGATTGACAGCTGCGGGAATCAGTGGAGGTGATGTGTTCGAATTCAGATTGGTCTTGAATGACAAGTTTGGAAGAAGATTCTCTTCTGACAACGTAACTACCAACGTGGCTGGAGCGCCATTCTATGACTCTCCATTCCAGTATCCTGTAGCTGTAGTATGTCCATCTGACTTGGCTGGTACCTATGCGTTCGATCACATCGAAACGTTCTGCGGTAAGACCTTCTCTGGTTCTACTACTTGGACTGCAGTAGCTGCTTCTCCTGGTTCTTATACTGTTTCTGACGGTACTTTCGGATCTTGGGCAGCTTGCTACCCTGATACATGGGGATCTGGTAACGTACGAATCAGTGATGCTTGTGGTAAGTTGACCATGAGTGGGGCTGACAAGTACGGCGATAGCTACTCCATGACTTTCAAGAGTCGTACGGACGCAGTTCTTACTTTCGAATGGAAAAACACTTACGGTGAATTTGGTACTGTAGCTGTTAAATCCAACGCTGGTAAGCCTTGGCCTGCTACTTTGAAGTAATACTTAACTAGTATAGCAATTTAAAGGTCCCGCAATTGCGGGACCTTTTTTTTATTCTCTAGGACTGACTGGTGCAAGGCGTAGTTAGTTGAAATAGTCCTGAAGTCTGCCGACTTTTTTTTACAGATGAGTTAGGCTTTGCGCCTATTCATTTAGAAGCTAGCTCGAAGAAAAATCGAACTGATTGAGTAGGAATGTTCATTTCTTGTTTTTAGGAATCAGTTGACATTTTGGTGTTTTTCTAAGGATTAGAGGTAAACGAATTTTTTTTTGAAATCCTTTTCAACACAGTTACTTAGGTATTGGTAATAAGCGATTTAATTGATTTTTATATTTTCTTTTGTTTAATATTTGCACAAGCAAATAAGCAATTTTTCTATTCAAATTTTTCCAAGTAGTTTTGATCATTATCATTTCGCACCATGGATAAATTTACCTACATCGCCAATGCCCATGTCTCCTACATTGATGAGCTTTATGCGGCATATAAAAATGATTCCACTAGCATCGACGCGAGCTGGAAAGAATTTTTTGACGGGTTTGATTTTGCATTGACCCATTTCGGTGAGGGGCTGGGTTCAACTAGCCAACCTGGAGAAAGTAAGATTTCTGCTTCCTCTGGTACCATCATGCACGTGGAAAATCTTCCTAAAGAGATTCGAGTGCGTGCACTAATCCATGGTTACCGTTCCCGGGCACACCTTCGTTCCAAAACCAATCCGGTGCGTGAGCGTAGAGACCGGAAGCCTTTGATTGATCCAGAGAACTTTGGATTAGGAGCTGAGGACATGCAGACTGTTTTTGAAGCTGGGAAAGAAATTGGCATTGGAGCAGCTCCACTTTCTCAAATTCTTCAAGCCTTAAAGACCATCTACGAAGGTCCTATGGGATTTGAATTTTTGTATATCCGCGATGCAGAAATGCTAGACTGGTTCAAATCTAAGGTGGAAAAGGAAGCCTTAGCTTTTGCTCCTTCGCACGAAGAAAAAAAACGAATTCTATTTAAACTGAATCAAGCGGTAGTTTTTGAGAACTTTCTGCACACCAAATACCTAGGCCAAAAGCGTTTTTCCTTGGAAGGAGGAGAAAGCACCATTCCTTTCTTGGACGCGGTAATTAATACGGCTGCTCAATATGGGGTGGAAGAAGTGATGATTGGTATGGCACACCGTGGTCGTTTGAATGTCCTTGCAAATATCATGGGTAAGACCTACGAACAAATTTTTTCAGAATTTGAGGGTACTGCCAAGCCGGACTTAACGATGGGAGATGGAGACGTGAAGTACCACATGGGGTATTCGTCCGATATTTTAACTCCTGAGCAGAAGAAGGTTCACCTTAAACTCGCGCCAAACCCTTCCCACCTCGAAGCGGTAAATCCTGTAGTTGAAGGATTTCTAAGAGCTAAAATTGATCATGCGCACAAAGGAGATGCTAAAAAAGCATTGCCTATTTTGATCCATGGAGATGCAGCTGTAGCTGGTCAAGGAATTGTCTATGAGGTAACTCAAATGGCAGGCCTCAAAGGATACAATACCGGAGGAACCATTCACTTTGTGATCAACAACCAGGTGGGTTTCACCACCGACTTTGACGATGCACGTACCTCTATCTACTGTACCGATGTAGCCAAAATCATCGACGCACCTGTTATTCACGTCAATGGAGACAATGCGGAAGCAGTCGTATTTGCTGCACGTTTAGCCGCAGAATTCCGTCAGAAATTCAATAAAGATATTTTTGTAGACATGGTTTGCTACCGTCGTCATGGGCACAACGAATCCGATGAGCCGAAGTTTACGCAACCTGAACTCTACAACATCATTTCCAAGCATCCAAACCCACGTGAAATCTACATCAAGCGCTTGACTGAGCGCGGAGATTTTGATGCGAAGATTGCAGCGCAGATGGACGAAGAATTTCGCCAGCTCCTTCAGGATCGATTGAATATGGTGAAAGAAAAGCCACTCCCTTATCAGGCGACCAAATTTGAAACGGAGTGGGCAAACCTGCGCCGCTCCAAGCCGGAGGATTTTGATCAATCTCCTGAAACAGGAATTACTCAAGAACAAATCGAGAAAGTAGCGGAAGCCATTACGGTAATTCCAAAAGGATTCAAGCCGATCAAGCAGATCGAAGCACAGATGAAGCAGCGGAAAGAGATGTTCTTTGAAACCAAAGAATTGAACTGGGCTGCTGCCGAATTGCTCGCTTACGGATCTTTGCTTTTGGAAGGAAAAACAGTTCGCCTTACGGGTCAGGATGTGCAACGTGGAACCTTCTCGCACAGACATGCGGTCATCCATGATGCCAACACCAATCAGCCTTTCAATTCCTTACTCGAAATGAAGGATAGAAAAGGACAGTTTTACATTTACAATTCCCTACTTTCGGAATACGCAGTGCTTGGATTTGAGTATGGTTATGCCATGGCAAACCCACATTCGCTCACGCTTTGGGAAGGGCAGTTTGGCGACTTTGCTAACGGGGCACAAACCATGATTGATCAGTTTATCTCTTCGGGAGAGTCCAAATGGCAAAAAATGAATGGCATAGTGATGCTTCTTCCACATGGTTACGAAGGTCAGGGTCCTGAACACTCCAATGCCAGACCGGAGCGATTCTTGCAGCTTTCTGCAGAGTACAATATGGTAGTAGCGAATGTTACTGAGCCCTCAAATTATTTCCATTTGCTAAGAAGACAGCAGGCATGGGAGTTTAGAAAGCCTTGCGTGGTTATGTCACCCAAGTCCTTGCTTCGTCACCCTAAAGTGGTGTCGCCTTTGAAGGAGTTTACTTCAGGTCGATTTAGAGAAGTGCTTCCAGATACCACGGTGAAGGCCAAAGATGTCAAGCGTGTGATTTTGTGTACTGGAAAAGTCTACTTTGACCTAGAAGAAGCACGTGAAAAAGAAAAGAACACACAAGTCGCACTTGTAAGAGTAGAGCAATTGCATCCACTACCTAAAAAGCAAATCTTGGATGTATTGAAGTCCTACAAAGGAGCTGAGGTAGTTTGGGTACAGGAAGAACCAGAGAACATGGGGTATTGGAATTACCTACTTCGTTTGCTGTATCAGGAACTTCC
>CAYNIK010000088.1:0-5770 GCA_964397145.1 uncultured Limnohabitans sp. | reverse complement strand
TGCCAAGAATCAAATCCATCTTTCTCATAAAAGTTTCCATATTTTTTGGATTCCTACTACAAAGCATTCATTGTCAGGCGGATGTGCCCCGATTAATGATTGCAGATTCTTTGTTTAACCAGAGAAGCTACAAGGAAGCCATGGAGATTTACCAGGTAAATTTCGAATCTGGAATCTATTCACCCTCCATGCTACTCAAAATGGCCTTCATTGCCGAGGGTATTGGGGATAGCGAACGCGCTACTCTTTACCTCAGCAAATATTACGATTTGAGTCCCAACCCACAGACCATTTCCAAAATTAAAACACTCACCGGCCAAACGGAATTGGTGGGATACGAGGTGAGTGATGGCATGCGCTTTTTCCTTTTCCTCGTAGAATACAAGGAGATCATCGTTGGAGGATTGACCCTATTCCTAATTATGTCCCTGATTGGATTGTGGTCCCAAAGAAAAAAGTTAAACGAAGCTCGTATTTACTGGCCCTCTTTTCTATTGATTGCTATCATCTTTTTGAGCAACAACTTCCTCAACGGCCCCTCCACAGGTTTGGTTAGCTCCAGCCCTTCCTTGATTCGATCTAAACCTAGCGCAGGAGGGGATTTAGTGGACTTAGTAGAACCAGGACACCGCGTGACCATCAAATCCTCCAAAGACATCTGGTACGAAATTGAATGGAAGGAGCAAATCGCCTACATCAAGAAGGAAGACGTAACAAGATTGTAAGTGTGCAATTGCACAATGTACCCGCCTGCCTACGGTAGGTAGGCCTGCGGCAGGCAGGCCAAGAACAATTTAGGGATCCGCATCAAGAACATAATCCTACCTTCCTCAAGGAAGATGCTTGATGCTTTTCTAATGTCGAATGACCAACGCCGAGTTATGAATAGCGAAGTAAGGATTCGCATTGCAATTTGAATTCTACTTCCCAAAACGTCTTGCCTGCCTTGCTCTCAAAAAAAAAAAACCACATAAACACATAGGAAATAAATCCCTATGTGCCTATGTGGTTAAAATAAAAACTTAGATGTAGTCTAATGTCTTGGTTCTCGGCTCTTGCTTCTCTTACAGCTTCTTAATCATCAAATTTCGGTAGTGCACCACATCCCCATGATCCTGTAAGGAAATTTTTCCCTTTTTATATTTTCCAAAGCCGGGCATGCTTTTGAACTTGCTCTTTGCAATAAGCGCTTCCCACTCCGGCGTAAACAGCTGGGTAGAAACAATATTCACTCCGTTCAAGAAGAAATCCAACTTTCCCTTGTTGATGCGGATTTCGGCCTGATTCCACTCTCCCGCTGGCTTTACGGTCTCTTGACTGCTCACGATCAAATCATACAAATCACCTGCTCTATGACTAATGATTTTGGCATCTGGATGACCTGCATTGTCCAAGACCTGCATTTCTGGACCAGTTTGCCAAGGGTACTGGTACTCTGGAGATTCGTGCACCAAGAAGATCACCCCACTGTTTCCATTGGGAGCAATTTTCCACTCGTACTTGAAATGAAAGTTTTCGAACTCCTCAGTAGTGACGATATCCCCTCCATCTCCTGTTTGCCAGCCAGCTTTATTGGCCGCATCCAGGTACAATTCGCCGTTCTCAATTTTCCAGGCTTTCCCTACTGCTCCTCCTCCATACTTGGACCAACCTGCAAAGGTCTTTCCATCAAAGAGCGGAATCCATTCCCCCTGCTCCTTAGCTTCGATAGGAATGACTTCTTTCTCGCCTTTCGGAGCGGCAATAAAAGCCATTCCCAACGCGGCACTTGCTAGAAGTGCCAATACCTTAGTTTTCATGGCTTATTTTCTTAAAAGTAAAACGTAACGAACCATGTCCTTGGCATCTTCCTCACTTAGGTTAGGATGAGCAGACATCGGTACTTCACCCCATACCCCTACTCCACCTGCAATTACTTTTTGCGCGAGCATGGCCACGTTTTCCTCGGTATTTTCATATTTGGCAGCTACCTCTGCATAGGAAGGGCCAATCAACTTTCGCTCCACCTGATGGCACCCTGTACAATCGGAACCCTTTACTTTTTCTAATCCTTTGATGTACACGGGATCATCCTTGTACTTGTCCTCTAGAGAAACCTCCACAGGAGCAGTATCGGTAGAAGCAGTAGCTTCAGTGCTTGCCTCTGCTGATTTTTCGCCTCCTCCACAGGAAAAAGTTAACCCTGCCAGAAGTACAACTACACTCGTTACTTTAAAATTTAGTTTCATGGGTATGATTTGGTTTATTCGTTAAATTCCTAATACTCTTCTATTAAATGCCTCATCTGCACCTGTACCTACAAAATCATCGAAGGCCTTTTCGGTCACTCGAATGATGTGTGAGTCAATGAATGGAGCGCCTTCTGCCGCACCTTGCTCAGGATGCTTGATCGCACACTCCCACTCCAACACCGCCCAGCCACTGTAATTGTACTGCGAAAGTTTGCTAAATATTCCTGCAAAATCAACTTGACCGTCGCCTAAAGATCTAAATCGACCGGCACGCTCTACCCAGCCCTGGAATCCTCCATAAACTCCCTGCTTGCCGGTAGGATTAAACTCTGCATCCTTGACATGGAACATCTTGATGCGTTCGTGGTAAAAATCAATGAACTGCAAGTAATCCAAGCACTGCAATACAAAGTGGCTTGGGTCATACAGAATATTGGCGCGCTTGTGTCCACCGACTTTCTCTAAAAACATTTCGAAGGTAATGCCATCGTGCAAGTCCTCACCCGGATGCAATTCGTAACACACATCCACACCTGCCTCGTCAAAGGAATTCAAGATGGGCAACCAGCGCTTCGCCAATTCGGTAAAGCCAGTCTCCACCAAACCTGCTGGACGCTGCGGCCACGGATACATGGTGTGCCACATCAAGGCCCCTGAGAACGTAGCATGCGCATTCAGTCCCAAATTAGCCGAGGCTTGTGCAGCATACAGGAGTTGCTGCGTAGCCCAAGCGGACTTTCCTTTCAAGTCTCCTTTGAGTTCTGCTGGCGCAAAACCATCGAAAAGCTCATTGTATGCCGGATGTACCGCCACCAACTGGCCTTGCAGGTGGGTAGACAATTCGGAAATTTCCATCCCAGATTCCGCTACAATTCCTTTGATTTCGTCCGCATAGGTTTTGCTTTCAGCAGCCTTTTTCAAATCGATCATGCGCGCATCCCAGGAAGGAAGTTGCACCGCTTTGTATCCTAAATCTGCCATGTAGTGGCAGATATTTTTTAAGTTATTGAAAGGGGCAGCGTCACCAGCAAACTGTGCCAAGAAGATACCCGGTCCTTTGATTGTTTTCATACGACTTAGTAAATGATTAGAAGTTGAATTTATTTCTCTACGATAAATGGAGTCCACTTTTGGTCCGATTCCGTGCTTCGCAGGACATGGTCAATAAAGGCCATCCCACGAATACCATCTTCGATTCCAGGATAGTCTTCCCATTCCCATTTTGGAGTTGTTCCTTCCCGATCTGCATAAATGCAACGTGCAAAATTTCGATACAAATTGGCAAAGGCTTCGATGTAGGCTTCGGGATGACCTGCCGGCGTACGCGTATTTTCTTGAGCCAAGGAACCTAAATAGCCGGTTCCTGCACGGTAGATCTGTGCGGGTTCATTGGGGTACCTTACGGTCAAGGAATTGTTCAGTTCCTGTTCCCATTCCAAACCTCCTTTTTCTCCATAAACGCGGATTTTGAGGTTATTTTCACATCCCGTGTCGGTTTGCGAAGCCATCAAAACTCCTGATGCTCCATTTTCAAAGCGAAGTAAAACCACCCCATCGTCATCGATTGGGCGACCTGCAATTTTGATGTATAAGTCAGCACAGAGGTGCGACACCTTTTCGCCAGTCACGTACTCTGCCATATTGAAGGCATGCGTACCGATATCTCCCATGCATCCCGCCAAGCCGTTTCTCTTTGGATCCGTTCTCCATTCAGCCTGCTTGTTGTTCTCGGTTTCTAGGAGTTTGTATAGCCAACCCTGCGGATATTCCACATAGACCTTTCTCACCTTTCCTATTTTTCCTTCTTGCACCATCTGTCTGGCCTGCTTGATCATCGGATAGCCCGTGTAGGTATGGGTAAGCAAAAAGCGTTGTTTGGACTGACTTACGATACGATACAGCTCCTGGGCTTCTTTATAATTCAGCGTCAAGGGCTTGTCCAATGCCACATGAAACCCATGGTTCAGCGCCTTTACAGTAGGATCAAAGTGCATGTTATTTGGCGTAACAATAGCCACCACATCCATACGCTCTCCTTCGGGTAACTGGGATTCCTTGGCATACATCTCGTCGTAGCTCCCGTACACACGGGAAGGATCGAGTCGAAGTTCTTTGCCTTTTTGAATAGACTTTGCAGGATCGGAGCTAAACGCTCCACAAACCAATTCAAACATTCCATCCATCAGCGCCCCGTTCAAATGAATGGCACCAATAAAGGAGCCGGGACCACCTCCGACGAGGCCAAGTTTCAATTTTGTTGTAGTCGACATGGGTACTGAATTAAATTGGGTCTAAGGTTATTGATTAAACATGGACGCTTGAAATTCTCTGCTTTTCGTGTTGATAAAAGCGCTTTTATGACCAGCAGTCCCAGCAGGGTATAGACGGCTCAAACTACCCATTTGGCGTGCTTCCTTTAGATTTTCAAACAAGAGGGTAAACTACAGCAAAAACACCAAAATTTTAAATTTTCAGGTCAAAAAAAGAGCACCAATAGGGCTGATGCATTACTATTCTTCTATTTACCACAAGAAAAATAAACAAGCTATTCTAGGTCAACTTACTTGAATTAGAGGGCCTACAAATGAAAATCAATTTGATTACTCCTCGCTGGGAATTCCGGCTTGGTTTTCTTATTTTTCATTGCTGTTTTGAAAACAGAAAAAATAAACCCCAAAACTAACCCCTGCGCATCATGACCTTTGACTCAGGAAGACGCTCCTCCTTTAAAAAAATGCTTCTTGGCAGTGCCGCAATGGGCACGCTTGCTTCCTTAGATTTCAAGGAAAAGGAAACCTATGCCCTCAAGGGCAACATCAACCATGGCGTATGTGCCTGGTCCATGCGGCCACTTAGCCTCGAGCAACTCTGTGCACAGATCAAGTCGGTTGGGGTAGGCGCGATTGACTTGATCAGCCCAGACAATTGGGATCTCCTCAAAAAATACGGCATTCACTGCTCCATGTGCAACGGTGCTGAAATTAGCATCGCAGATGGATTCAACGAGCCCAACTTCCATGCCCAGCTGGAAAAAAATTACAGCGAATTAATCCCACTGGTAAAAAAGGCAGGCTACCAAAACGTCATCGCCTTCTCAGGCAATAGACGTGGCATGGACGACGAGACTGGATTGAAAAACTGTGAAGCTGGGATCAAAAAAATTTTAGGCCTCGCCGAAAAAAACGGAGTTACCATTACCATGGAACTGCTCAATAGCCGAGTGGATCACAAAGACTACATGTGTGACAAATCTGCCTGGGGTATCGAACTATGCAAGCGTCTCGGAAGCGAGAATTTTAAGCTACTTTTCGACATTTACCACATGCAAATTGACGAGGGCGATATCATTCGTACCATTCGTAACCACCACCAATACTTTGGCCATTACCACACCGCCGGAAACCCAGGGAGAAATGATTTGGATGAAAACCAAGAAATAAATTACCCGCCCATCATGCAGGCTATTGTAGATTCGGGTTTCAAAGGCTATGTTTCCCATGAATTTATCCCCAAGGGAGAAGATAAAATTGCTGCACTGG
>CAYNIK010000087.1:0-5828 GCA_964397145.1 uncultured Limnohabitans sp. | reverse complement strand
CTGGGAAGAAATTTTTTAATGGGGGATTTTTGACGATTATTGTCAGTTTTTTGAAACGAGAGACAAGAGAAAAGAAGCGAGAGGGAGTATCAAGTATCAAGTAGCAAGACGCAAGATTGTACGAAGTACCAAGGACAATGTGCCAAGAACTGAGAAGCAAGAACCAAGATATTAGACTTGATTGCATATGAATGAATATTCCTTTTCAGTTGTGACCCTTCCTTTGCGTCTATGCGGGCAAGTTGACTCTTGGAATTAGTTTTGCTTACTTATTCCTTCTTTACTTAGCACTGATAATTCGACATTAGGTAAGAATTAAGTATCCTGCTTACTGTAAGCAGAAAGACAGAAGAGCAAAGAGTTAACTGTAGAAGATAATTAGCCCTCAAAAAAATGATGAGCACATTATAAAATAAAAAATCATTTCAATGGAAGGCCAAATTGGGTAATTTGGAAGGATTGAAAATCAAATCAATTAAAAAACCCAAGGGCTAAGGAGCTACTAAGCCAATGAAGAAAGAAGAACTACATCATTTATTTAACACCTACCAGGCAAGTGCCTATTCGAATCCTTCCTTAAGTATTTGGGAGTTTATGGGTAAGCTGACTACTGATCAGGATTTTAGAATCAAATTCGGTGGACCCTCTTGGCTTGAAAACGCAAAAGATAATTCTAAGTTACAGCAGGATACACTGCTAAATATCATTTTAGCCATTACGCTGGACAATAACATTAAAAAAATTCAAGAAAGTGGTAAAGGGCAGGTATGGTATTTATTTGCTAATGCAGTTGCATCTTATGCTAGCTACAATCCTTACTATTGGATAAGTGAGCAAGCATCTGAACAACTTCAAAAACTAAACATTGAAGATTCAATTCCAATTTCTCGAAGCAAAATTTTCCAAATAAGAAATGAGGATCGAAAGAAGATATTTCTATTTGAACATCTCTGTCCTGCTACTCATCTTATTGAATTAATATTGGCTCGCACTGAAGAATTAAGAGATGATTTAGCCAAATTGGATAATTCTGAGGTTAAATTTCTGATTGTATCGGAAATTAAAAGACTTTTCCAGGATTATGGGATTGTAGCTATAATTACTAAAGAAGAGGATGCAAAATTAAAAAGCACGCTTAGAACGCGCTTAGACTCTACCATCTCAAATCCTATGGAACAAATGCGGGATAGATACAAAACTGCAGGTATTTCCTTGTGTGAAAAGATGATTCCCGTATTTGGGAAAATGTACCGATAGGTCTAGACCTAAATTTTAAAGAAAGGTTAGATAAATTTATATAGGACATTTTTCTATTTTTGATAATGTCCTATCGAGTTGATTCTAAAGGGTTTTGGCCTTTTGTAAATTAGAAGGATAGATTTTGAAAGGCTAACTGAATATTTCTTTCTTATTTATGGTAAACGTTCTTTTATTTTTTGTAGCAATGACAGCAATTGGGTTGCTGATGAAGTTATTCGCTAAGGATAATACTAAAACTAAAAAAACTCGAGTTTCTACACCGAAACCACCACAAGGTAAGCCAGAACAAAAGCAACCTGTCAAGGAGCAAGTGATCAAACCAAAGAAGGAAGAGCCAATTGTCGAATCCATTCCATCTCCCCCCCAAAGCGAGAGCAAACCAGTCGTGACAAAATCAGAGAATAAAACTCCCTCTTTTGTAACGATGCCTTCCTCTTATGCTTCTTCTAAAAATTTGGCAAACCTTAATCTTAGCGATACAGAATTTCAAAAAGAAATAGCTTCAATCTTGGAATCTAATGGGAAATTTGAGGCGGTAAGCTTTGCCATGCAAGTAAAAGGATGGGGGTTGAAGCAGGCTAAAACTTACTGCGATCAACTTTCTGTTGCCCCTGCAGCAAAAAAAGAAATAAATACACCACTTGATCCAGTCCTCCTCAACGAAACTAAGGAAAAGATGCGGGTAGTAGGAAAATTGGAAGCCATAAAGTTTTTGATGGCAAAAACAGGATTAAGTCTACAGGAATCCAAAAAATATTGCGACCAATTGAAAGAAGAAACAAGAGGCTTAGCGAATTCATCCAAGCCAAATTCTACTCCAAATGCAAAAAGTAAACCAAGTGCTGTTACTAAACGAGAAATTATCGATTTAGAAAAGGAAATTAAGAAATTAATGGCTACTACGAATTGGGATTATGCAACTGCTAAGTCCTATTGCGAACAAGCGCTGGAGTACAAAAAGAAAATAGAGGTCCCTGCCCGTCTAAAAAAGAAATAAACAGTTTGCCCGAAAAAACCATCCAAACCAGATTAATCATGGCTAAGACAATCCAAGATCAACTTGCTGAAGCAATACAAGGAAAGTATCCTGATGCAGAAGTCAAAAAGGTAAACAAGGACAACTTTCTAGATATCCACCTTCCAAGCGTCCATCCCAAACGAGGAACGCACCTATTTTTCAATACCTCAGGAGGGAATATTAAACTAGGATTTTATTGTCGAGAAGAAGATTTTACCAAAAAAGTCCTGGCAAAAAATGGGAATCTGGAAGCTTACAGCCAAGGGGTTCGCCTCAAGGGAAATCCAGAATGGAAATCGGTAGATGCCGCTTGCACAGCCGCCTTCACCTTGGTAGAAAGCTTGGGTGGAAAAGGTAAAAAAGACCAGGCTACTCCAACTAAGCAAAGTCCAAAACCCCAAAAAGAAAAACCAACTTCAACTACTTCCAAAGCAGAAGATCTTTCCGAGTTTGATTTGACCGAATTTGATCTGGAAGGAAGACCAGTAGAAAAAACTGTTCCTGTGGCAAAAGTACCCAAAGGAAAGCCCGCGGACACCTCAAAGGCAGACGACACAGATCGCTGCTTGGAGGATCCATTGGCTTACTTGACATGCATTCAGCAGCTTCGAAATTATTATTTGGCCCTCTCAAGTAATTCCAATAGTTATCGAGGCACTTATGAAGAAATCCTAAGAGAGTTTACAAAAGCGGCAGTTGTACCTCGAATTGCTGATAAAATGCTCAGGCTTGCGCATGAAGATGGTAATTTGATTGAGTCACTTCTTCTTGGTCCCATGATGAAAGCTGAGGAGACCTACGATAAAGATTACCTGACTCACGATGACTATGTCAAATCCTTGAGGGAAGTAGTTTCCGATCTTTTGGAATATTGCAATACGGGTCTTTTCTTAGATACCCTTGAATTTTTCATGTATTTAGGGGATGAACTCGATGAGGATGATTCTCCGAGTGGATCATTGAGTGTACAGGATCGGTATTTCCCACTTTTCTTGATGCTTAAGGCTAGTCCGAATCAAGAAATAGATGACCTCGAAATGGTTTTGAGCAAAGGCGAATTATCTCGTAATGCGGCTAACGGATGTGAGGTAAAATCTTTGCTTCTCAAATCTTCTGGGAATTTCAATCAGCTAGGAAACGAAGAAAAGTTAGGACTTATTCTATATGATTTTATTCTTTGGGATGAACCAAATGCTGGGCTTGATATTAAGTTGGCTGATATAGCTGCAGCCAGATCAATTTTTTCTCTGGTCACTCAAAATGCCTCTTTAGCAGAAACTCTTGTTGGCGGATTTAGTGACAATAACTCCTTTGAGATCTTCCAGTTTTTCAATGTAGAATTTAATAGGAAAGGCTTTCATGAATTCTGTTTAGAAAGATGGAAGGAGCTTTCTAGGGAATGGAACAAACTAAAATTACAACTTTTGTTGGAACATGTTCGGGTAGATTTTCAACCCTCAACTTATAAAAACAACCCTGTATTAAAAGATTATTTGAATGTTTATGATGGGGTAAAAATTCTCGAACTTTCTCAGCAGACAACTGATTCTCCATTAGCAAAGAGAGCGAAGGAAGGAAATAAAAAACAGACCCCAAATTCTCCTAAGAAGCAAAAAGCTGCCCCCAAAGAAGAAAAGAAAAATAAGGAAGCTCGAGAAAAAGAAAACTCTAATGAAACATTAAATATCCCCTCACTTTTGCATTGTATTTTATTTGTTACCCTGCAAGTGGGTTGGAAATTCGATAAATATACTTCCAAGGAAATGGCAGACATTAGGTCCACTGCTGTATCCTTGGGGGATTGGTTTGATATGGACGATGACGAATGTTTGGAAGCATTAGATGAAACTCTTGAACTTTTGAAAAAATGTAAAACTGTTTTTAGCATCGAACAGCTTTCCAATACTCTTACCGAACTTTGTTTGCACATTAATAGGGAAATTTCCAACGAAGGAGCTAGAGAGAATATCATCACTTTTATGAACGATCAAGCTAATGCCGATGGTAAATTGACTGAACAAGAAAAGATAAACCTGGATTACTATGGAATGTTGATCAGGCTTGGAGATGTCATGTTTGATAATCAATAAAAAATTGGTAGAAGTTATTCCGTTTTTTGGGATGCATAGAATAAAAGTGATGAAAAGATCATACTCAAGTAAACATGACGCCATCCAAATCTGTGTGATGATTGGAATTATATTTTCAAAAGGAGGCCATCCACTTTTTCAATTTTTGAGGTTTAATTAGCCATATTTATTAGTGAAATCAGACAGTTACTCCCAATTCTATGAGGAGCTGCTTGAGGGCCTCGTCCTGGTAGGTAAATCCGCATAGACCTTGGCTGACCGCTTCTTTGAAAGAGCGAATTGCCGATACAAATCCCCCCGGTAATCGACATTGTGAAGAGGTGATTCGAATCAATTGTTGCTTTTCATCACTCCAAAAGAGAGAGTTATGGACGCCACTGAGGGCTGATCCGGTCACTGAGACCAGGTACAGCGCATTGTATCCTGCCACCTCCTCAAAATATACTCCAGGAGCTTTTTCCTCCATAGCTTCAACCAATTCTCCAAGAGAATAACTAAATCCTCCCATATAGGCACCACTACTTTTTAATAAAGAAGGAGCGAGGCGATAATATTCACCATGGCTGAGGATCAATTGCCTTTGGGAAAAGAGGAGCTCTTTATATTGTTCGAACAGCTGCTGCATATGCAAGATAGAGGCATGATCTCTTGGAGCACTGATCCACTTGGCATATACTCCCGCACTGAGCGTGACTTCGTCACCTTTTACTTCAAATGCATTGTCCCGAATGGTAGCCTTGGGAATCCAAGTCACTAGCGTATTTGCATCGAGAAGTAAGTAATCTTCTTCTCGCTCTCCTATGATTTGACAAGTGTAAGTTTGGGTATTTAAATTCCATCGCTGCTCATCGAAGCTTAATTTTCTTCCGTATCTAGTGGTGAAAGTTTTCATAGCATCCAGCTTTTTATGGTTAATAATGAAGGGTAAGAAGTCTTGAGAAATTTCAAGGACTAATTACTGTCACCAAGAAAACGGAAGAGGGGTGTGGGATACTAACAGTTTTGGTTTGCACAAACCCTCATCGCTTTACCACCGTGGTGTTAGACTCGGTTGGTACCAGATAGACTGGTTCTTGATGATGTCGTAAAGGTAAGGCAAGTTATTTTGGATATGCAATACCCTCTGGGAAGAAATTTTTTAATGGGGGATTTTTGACGATTATTGTCAGTTTTTTGAAGCGAGAGACAAGAGAAAAGAAGCGAGAGGGAGTATCAAGTATCAAGACGCTTGAGAAACAAGATGCAAGAGACAAGAAACAAGAAACAAGAGACAAAAGAGCGGTTAGATTTCTTTGCGGCTTGGCGCCTTTGCGAGAGAGAAAAAAAGAGGCAAGAAACAAGAAGCGAGAGGCGAGAAACAAGAGACCTACCTGCGGCAGGCAGGCAAGAAGCGAGAGGGAGTATCAAGTATCAAGACGCTTGAGAAGCAAGATGCAAGAAACAAGAGACAAGAAACAAGA
>CAYNIK010000086.1:0-5923 GCA_964397145.1 uncultured Limnohabitans sp. | reverse complement strand
GTTCCTCCTCAAAGTCTAGAATGATTTTTACTGAATAATCAGGGGAAATTCCTGCAGCCGTAAGCGCATCCCAAGCCGTAATGAGCATAGCCAAAGGACCCTTATCATCTGAAGTAGACCTTCCAAAAATCCGCCAATCTGGATTGTATTCAGTTTGTAGCCTTTCCATGGGGAGAGCTTCCCAAGTCCCAGCTGCAGTTTGTGCTTTCAATACCGGTTGATAGGCATCTTTCTGATCCCATTTGCTGATATCCACCGCTTGTCCATCTACGTGAAAGTAAAAGAGGGCTGTTTTTTTGGCATTCGCTTGTTTCTTTTCTACTAGGAGTAGGGGAATTCCTCCTGTTTCTAGGCGCTCCACGGTCCAGTTCCGATTGCTAAAGGCTTGTTCGCACCAGGCAATATTCACTGCGATTTGCTCGGGATATACCGCATCATTGGGCATGGAGACCAGTTCATTCAATAGCCGAAGTCCGGATTGCCACTGTTTTTCGGTGAGTGCATCAAGCTGTCCTCGATCTAAGGTCTGGGCTGAAAGATTAAAACTGAATAGGAGAGCAAAGAGTAAGGTAGCTTGTTTCATTTGGTCTTTCCTTTCTGGGAGTTGAATGAGATTAATTCTTTAGTTTAAGGTAATGAAACCTATTTAATTTTTATTTTTTGTCCAATCTGTAGCAAGCTTTTTTCCTTAAGATTATTCAATTTCAATAGACTGGCTACACTAACCTTATAAGCTCGTGAAATGGAATACAGGGTGTCACCTTTCTTGACATAATGTATTTTTTTCTGGCTTTGAATTGGTTCTTTAACCTCGGTTTCTTTTTCTGCCTCCATTGGTTGTGAAGCAATTGGTTCCACTTTTAGGCTGTCCCTAGAACTCTTATTTGTACTTTGGATTGGATCATCGAGCCGAAATTGAAATAGCCAATTGTAAAGGGTGTCTTTTTGAAATTCCCAGGCCAATTCCCCATGACCAAATTTGGGGTAAATGGTTAGGTTAGCTTCTTTGATCGGATTGCATGCCAGAATAGCTGCGTGGATTTCTGTGGATTCGGTGTAGGGTACATCTCTATCTAATTTCCCATGTTGAATCCATAAATTTGTTTTGCCCAAATTGCATGCATCCTTGATATTGCCGCCGCCGCACAAAGCAGCTGCGGCAGCGATCCTTTCTGGGTATTTTCCAGCAAAATGAAGTGTACCATATCCACCTAGACTCATTCCCGCCACATAAACTCTAGTTAGATCTGTTTGGTAGTTGGCTTGTACGTAATTTAAAACATCGAGAATTTTATCAGGATCCCAGCTTTCAGATCGTTTTACTTGTGGAGCAACGATTACTGCAGGTATTTTCACACCCCTGTTTAAGCCATCAAAAACACCATATCTCTTGACTAAGTTTAAATCAGTACCGGATAAACTGCGTCCATGTAAAAAAATGAGTAGTGGTAATTTCCCTTCTGATGGCAAAGAGTCGGGAACGTATAAAAGGAATGGATACGCTGCTTTTCCTTTTACTTCTTTTATTTCAAGAGTTTGGCTCTGTGAAATAATTTGGTTGAAGAAAAAAAGAAAGACAAGAAGCGTTATTCTCATGACTTTATTTTAAATGATAAAATAGAGTTCCCCCTGGAAGCGATAAATAGTTGATCATTTACTACGACAGGAGAGGACTCAAAAATGTAATTGGTTTTTTCTTTGAATATAATACCTCCTGTAAGTCCATCAATGAGGTAGATAGTTCCAAAAACATCTGTTAAAAAAATATAAATATTACCTGCTTCATCGTAAATATCCACCGGAGATGACCAGGAATAGTGGTCAAGGAATAGGCTGAAAACCTCTTTTCCAGTTTTCTTATTTATCGCAATAAATTCACCTTTATTTTCTTTGTTTACCCTAGAAAATACGGTGTATACAAGATCGCTACCAAGGGCCTTTCCGATGACTGGACTAGATAGAATTCCCCCGCTGTTGGTCTTTCCGTTTATTGGAGTTCCGAAACACTCCCGACTAACCTTCCAAACTTCCTTTCCAGTAACTGGGTCTATTTTCCGAAAATAGGCATTGCTAATTGGGCCAGTGAGATCTACTTCATTCCCAGTATATAAAAAGTGTTTCCCTGGGGCTTCTGTATCGAGGGTAATGGTGGCATCAGAATCATCCATATTGCTCACGTTCCAAATCGGATTCATGGTTTTTAGATCTATACTCATGACAGTACCACTATTGTCAGAAACAAAACCGTATTGACCAATTACGGCCATGCTTGATTCAATTCCGGCACGCCTCAGTTGGTCGTGTTTGTATCTTAGTTTTGAAATTTTCCCAACATTTTTATTCGCATCAATGGTGAATTTGTAAATCAAGCCATTTTCAGCAGGCCAGAAAACAGTCCCACTCTTCTCTTCAATAATCGGGTTGCTATCAAAGGAACCCCATTTTCTACGTGCATCTGAATCGATTCCTTTTATATGTAGAATTTCAGTTCCTTTAAACATATCAAAAACGTATGCTCCAAGGCGATCTGTATGTTGTATACCCTGACCCACATACAACAAGCCGTTTTTTCTAGGGTCTACGGAAACTGTCCCTTTTATGGGATTCGCTATGGATAAATGTGTTCGAGTAGGGGTGCCTGTCTCTGCATTTAAAAAGTAAATATCCCCGCACAAAGAACCGATAATTACTTCCAAGGCAGTATCATTCGTTAGGAATTTTTCATCCTTGATCCCTAATTGATTTTTTTGATCTTTTGTCCAATGAATTACTAGCGGCTGACCGGTCCATCCTGCTCCACCTCCCCATTGACCATACTCTGTAATGGTGTTGTCGTAACCTGTTTTGAATACCCAATCAAGCACTACTTGGGTGGGTTTTGATTTTATTTTTCCTCTTGAAGGAGTATTTCTTTCTTGGTTTCCGCGAAAACAAAAAATACTTAAACTATCATTTGAGGAATAGTTGTCTCCAAAATTTTCAAAAAATAAATCTTTGGTAGAGGAATCTGAGCTTATAATTTCAAAGGTGAAATTACTTTGCAAATTATTGATTGGAATAAATGGGGGGGCTATTTTTTCCACTTCTTTAGTTACTATAGAATCTTGTTTTTCTTGTTCACCTAGGGTACTTCCTAATTTTTCAAAATTATTTAGTAGTAGAAAGGCTAAAAAAGTAAGTGTAAGAAATGAACTTGATATTAAAAGGGCTTTCTTTCTGGAATTAAACATGTTCATAGCAAACAGAAAATGGAATAGGGTTACGAAGCTATTAAAATTAAATGCTAAAATTTCATAATATTTTTTGAATGCTTGAATTCATGCTTTCTACTCTTTGATTTGCTTCAAGCAATTTTATTTGGAATCAACAATTATTGTATTCTTTTCCGTTAATTAGAAATTCACTTGCATTATTTTTAAGCCATGCAAAGACGCCCTTTTCTCCAGAAACTCAGTTTACTCAGCACAGGAATACTTACACTTCCTTTTGCCACTTACGGACAGGTGAATCTTCCTAGAGCCACCCGCCTCAAGTTTATTACCGCTTCGGATGGGCATTGGGGACAGCCCAATACAGATTTTGCTGGATCGCATCGGCAACTATTGGAAGCCATTCAGCAAGAAAAAGGAGTGGACTTTGTAGTCTTTAATGGAGATTTGATCCACGATATTCCTTCCTTACTTCCAGAAGTGAAAGCAGTATATGATCAATTGCAGGTGCCCAATTTTGCGACCCGAGGCAATCACGATCGGGTAGATGCAGCCACTTTTCTTCAAATCATGGGACATCCGACCAATCATTCTTTTGTGCTGAAGGATCAGTTCGGGGTGATTCTATTGGATTCTTCCAATGTAGCGGGGGATTACCTTTGCGCGGATTTGGAGTACCTAAAGGGAGTTTTGACTTCCTATGAAAAGCTAGAGCAGGTGTATGTATTCATTCACATTTCTCAGCAGGATTGGACGCGAAATGGAGTGGCTTGCCAGGAGTTTATGGATTTGATTGCTTCTTTTCCGAATGTGAAAGCCACCTTTCATGGGCACGATCACGACCTCGATGGCTTGATGGTGTATAAAAAGAAGCCTTTTTTATGGGCGGGGCACTTTGGAGGATCTTGGGGTAACCCTTTCCCAAGCTACCGGGTCTGTGAAGTAGGCGAAGATGGCAGAGCCGTAACCTACCTCAAGACGGTCAAGGATGGGTTGGTGCTTAACAGCCACCCCTTGTAATCTTCAATCAAAATTTTAGAGAGACTTCAACTCGTTCAATAGCTCCTGCACATTAAGCGGCCGGGTGTACATCAGTATCTTTCCTTCGGCATCGGTTGGCCAAAGTTCTTTGGGTCGATCCCAATACAATTCAACTCCATTTTCATCCGGGTCGTCCAAATAGATGGCTTCAGAGACGCCATGGTCCGCAAATCCACTGATGGGATAGTTGGCGTCTATTAGTCGTTGAAGGATTAAAGCCAAATCTTTTCGGGTTGGGTAAAGTATGGCCGTATGAAAAAGACCAGCTGCATTTTTGGGTGCAGGCTTTCCACCTTTGCTTTGCCAGGTATTTAATCCAATGTGGTGGTGGTAGCCTCCTGCGGAAATAAATGCGGCTTCTTCGCCATAAGTAGTCACCAATTCAAAACCCAAAAGTCCAACGTAAAAATCCAAAGCCCGCTGCAAATTGCTGACTTTGAGATGCACATGGCCTATGCGAGTTGCTGGTGGAAGTTGGTAGTTTGAACTCATGGTTACCGAATACCTAGAACCTAATTAATGCTGCTGCTCCACCCAGCGTCTGGCATTGACGAAAGCTTCCATCCATGGGGTAAACTCATCGTTTCGCTCAGATGGGTAATGCGCCCAGTTCCAGGGCTTTAAGCTGCGCTCAATGTGTGGCATGATGGCCAAGTGTCTGCCATCTTCCGAAGCGATACCTGCTGTCGCAAAGTCAGACCCATTTGGGTTTCCTGGGTAGCTGGAATAGCTATACTTCATGGCAAAGTGGTAACCTTTTTCACCCTTCGGTAAATTGAATTTCCCTTCTCCGTGTGCCAACCATACACCAAGGCGCTGTCCACTTAGGCTTCCTAGCATCACAGAAGTGTTCTCCGGGATGGTTACATTCACAAAGCTTGACTCGAATTTATGGCTTGCATTGTGCTCCATTTTTGGCTTTTTAGCGTGTTCTGGAGTAATCAGACCTAATTCGATCATCAATTGGCAGCCATTACAAACCCCCAAGGAGAGGGTGTCCCGTCGTGCATAAAATGCATCGAGCGCCTGTTTGGCTTTCGGGTTGTATAAGAAGGCACCTGCCCAACCTTTGGCCGATCCCAACACGTCAGAATTGGAGAATCCGCCCACAAAAACGATCATTTGGACATCTGTCAAGTCTTCACGTCCGGAAATCAGGTCGGTCATGTGAATGTCTTTGACCTCAAAGCCTGCTAACCAGAGGGAATAAGCCATTTCTCGGTCTCCATTTACCCCTTTTTCACGGATAATGGCAGCGGTGGCCTTTCCTTTTTTGGTACGGAAAGGATCGAGTCCCAATGTTGCAAATTTCCCTTCCCAACCTGGTGCAAAACTGTACTGCAGCGGTTGGTTTTTATAGTTGGTAAATCGCTCGAGGGCTAACTTTTCTCCGCTTTGCTTTTTATCCAATAGGTAGGAAGAACGGAACCAAAGGTCTCTCCATTCGGAGACCACAAGGGTTTGGCCGGCAAGTTCGATTTTTCCGTTTGTAGTAACTGTTCCCAGTGTTTTAAATTCGATTTGAGCAGTAGCAAGGAGCTTTTCTACTTCTCCATTTGCTTCTACTTGAATAAGGATGCCTGGATTTTCTGAGAACAAAGCTTTCACCAAGTCCTTTTCTTCAAGTTGTGCGACATCCACTTGCATGCCGATGGATTGGCTTGGGAAGCACA
>CAYNIK010000085.1:0-5942 GCA_964397145.1 uncultured Limnohabitans sp. | reverse complement strand
CCAACACAGCAGCAGCTGGAGCCAATTGGTCCAATTGACGGAAGAGTTCCAATTTAATTTCGACATTTTCAGTTGCCGCCTCTACGACTAGATCGGCATGCTTTACGCCAGATGCAAGGTCTGTATGCGTTTGGATGCGCTGTAAAGCCGCTGCCTTTTCAGCCTCACTCAGCGTACCCTTAGTTACCTGACGGTCCATGTTTTTGGAAATGGTCGCCAAAGCCTTGGTCAGTTGCTCAGCAGAAAGATCCACCAAGGAAACAGCAAATCCTTGCTGCGCAAATAGATGAGCAATGCCATTGCCCATGGTGCCCGAACCGATGACTGTAATGTTTTTCATGAAGGTTAAATCTTAAGAAAGTCTATTGGGTTACATTCTAATTGAAGTTTCCAAAACTACGGGTAAGGTCTGCGATTTCCAACTCAGTGAGCTGCTTTCCTGTTTGGTTAGCTGTCAATTTTTCTCACCCAGTAAATAGGATTAATCTTTACCTTTGCCCCATGAGAGAACTTGGACTGGTCAACCGGCTAAAGATTAACCGATTTACAGATTTTGGTGCGTACCTAGCGCTGAGTGATGGGGAAGAAGTATTACTTCCAAAAGGATATTTAACTGGTGAAGAGCAATCAGGGGATGAGGTGAGCGTTTTTGTGTATACGGATAGTGAGGATAGACCAGTGGCTGTGACCGATAGGCCTTTACTTCTTTTGGATGAGTTTGGAGTATTGACTTGTAAGGAAGTCACTTCCTTTGGGGCATTTATGGATTGGGGATTGCTGAAAGATCTTTTTGTACCCAATGCTGAGATGGCGAAGCCAATGACCGCGGGTCAAAAATACTTAATTCGTCTCTGTGCAGACTACCGATCCAACCGATTGATTGGGGTGAGCAAGTACCGTGAATTTATGTATCCTGCTCCCAAAGACTATTTACCTGGAAACGAATGTCAGGGCTTAATTTTTGAAAAAACTGACTTGGGATACAAGGTATTGTTGGAGGATCGCTACGAAGGACTGCTCTATGCGAATGAAGTTTTTCAAGAGCTGACCTTGGGAGAAACCCGTAAACTTTGGGTTAAAAAGCGAAGAGAAGATGGAAAGCTTGATCTACAGTTGCTTCCATTTGGTCGAGTCAAATACGAAGAAGGTGCTGAAAAAATCCTAAAAATCCTTCAGGAAAAAAGCTTCTTACCACTTCACGACAAGTCAGAACCAGAGGCAATACAAAAGGCCTTGGGGATGAGCAAAAAGCAGTTTAAGCAGTGCATTGGACAATTGTACAAAGCACAGGAGATTACCATCCATGCGGATGGAATATCTCTGAGTAAGGATTAAGCTTTGATTTAAATTCATTGGTGCAGTTTAACCCGCTCGAGCAAGTCCTCCGATGTCCCTAGATCTAGAAAAGTTTACTAAAGAGAGTAAGTCTGAGTTTCCGGCAAACAAAAAGATCAAGGACAAACTGAAGGCTACCCGTCCTAAAAATCTGGACGCGAAATTTCATCAGGCCCATTTTGAAGTTTTTTCAAAGATAGATTGCTTGGATTGTGCGAACTGCTGCAAGACTACCAGTCCCATTCTTATTCAAACGGATATAGATCGACTTTCCAAGGTGTTCCGGATGCGTTCTAGTGAATTTATTGATACCTATCTTTTTCGAGATGAGGATGGGGATTACGTGTTCAAAGGCGCCCCTTGTCCCTTTTTAGGGGAGAATAATGGGTGTTTGGTCTACGAAGATCGGCCAAAAGCCTGTCGAGAATATCCGCATACTGATCGAAAGAATATGCTCGGAATTCTAGATTTAACCTTGAAGAATACCTTGGTATGTCCAGCAGTTCTCAAAATTTTTTCAGAGATCGGCAAAGATTATAAGAAGTAAAGGAATAGTTTTGCTTTTTTAGCAAACGAAAAAAGGCCCATTAAACTATGAATGTTTCGGATACTCAGTTTTTAGGAGTAGATGTTGGAGGTACGCATCTCAAAATCGGATTAGTCGATAGATCAGGCACCTTGTGTGAGTTTTTCAAAGAGGATACTACTTCTTACCGGGAACATGGAGAAGGTTTTGGACCCAATTTTGTGGAAGTAATCGGCACCTATCTCGCCAAATTTCCTCAAGTGAAAAAAGTAGGAATTGGACTTCCGGGCATGATCAGCAAGGATCGGATGACGCCATTGGAAATTCCTGCCATTCCTGCTTTGAATAATTATCCCTTGAAGGCTACGCTAAAAGCAAAATTTCCAAATCATGATTTTTTCCTAGAAAATGATGCTGCTGCCGCGGCAATAGGAGAATTTCAATTTGGTAAAGGTGATATATCTTCTAATTTTTTATTCATCACGATGGGCACCGGCATAGGTAGTGCCTTGGTGTTGGATGGTCAGGTATTCAAAGGATCCAGAGGAAATGCCTTGGAGATGGGGCACATGCTTTCACGAGGCAATGCTGGGCTTGAAACCTTGATTGGAAGACAAGGTATTTTAAAGATTATGGCCAATTTGATCGCAGCTTATCCTGAAAAAGCAGGGGAGTTGGTAGGAAAAGAATTGGGAACTCACCTTTTGGTAGATACTGCCCGTACGGGGAACGAGGTTTCGCTAATGGTATTTAAGGAAGTGGCCGAGATCATCAGTGAATCCATTGTCTCCACTATCCGAGTCTTGGATGTGACCGATGTCTATTTTGGAGGGGGGATTGCTGCTGGATTGGAATTTATGATGCCGACCATTGAATACAATACCCGCAAATATTTGACTCCGTATTATGTGAAGGATTTGAAATTGAAAAAAGCCACCCTTGAAAATAATGCAGGCACCCTAGGCGCCGCTGCCTTGTGTTTTATGGATTCAGGTTTGTAATCGTTACCTCAGATACTTTGCTTAAGGCATTAAGTCGAAAAAGAATCCGTAAGGGTTCTTTTTTTTGTTCTACCCCAATGCAATCCGAGCTAGGTTCTATGAAGTAAAAGAAAAAACTTTGGCTCTTATCCACCAATTCTACTCGATCTGGCCGCCCGAATGTCTTGATTAGGGCCTGATTGTCAATTCCTAAAAATTGGTTTTTGATGGTACGGAACTCCTCCAAGTCTTGTATACGAAGGCCCTTGCATCCATAGCGGTCTGATTTCCAGTTTTCTAAATTGATTTTACCTGCATCCACCGCTGAGCTGCATGAACTGAGCCAACAGAAAAGAGAAAAGGTGATAAGCAGAACAGAATTTTTCATGGAGGAGGTTTTGAAAGGCCAAAGATCGTAGGAATTTCGATAGGGTTCGATTGAACTCGAACCAAATTTAAATTTCGACTTAAATTGTCACTTTTGAACACAAAGAAAGGGCCGAAGGTTTATTCAAATCGGTTATATTGCAGCTTCAATCCCACATTTCATGTATTACAGATTCGGAAAGGTTTTCTATTTCTTAGGCGTACTAGTTTTTCTCTTTACGCTCTTGTATTTCTATGCTGCGCTTCCAGAGCAGATCGGTTTTAGTTTGGATGATCAAGGAAGCATACTTCGTGATTATGCGAAAAGCACATTTTTCTATGGCCTAGCTGCTGGTTTTTTGGTTCTTAACCTCATCACGATTTACACTCCAAAAACCCTGGAAACTAAGACCAATCGAAAATTGCATCGTTTATTCCCCATAGGAGATCCATTTCGTGATTACTTATTGGCTTGGTTTTATTCGTTTGGAGGCTGGGTGAATTTAAGTTTGGCACTGGCTGCTCTCTACGTACATGCGATCAACAATCAAGAGGAGTTAAGTGCTTCCTCTTACAACCTTTGGTTTTTGCTGATGCCCATTGTCCTTTTTATCTGGGTAGGAATATTGTTTGTATTGCTTTTCAAAAAATTTAAATCCTCCCAATTGGGAATAAACTAGTCCATGGCAGAACAAGTAAACTATACCGAAGACAGTATTCGCTCTCTGGATTGGAGAGAGCACATCCGGCTAAGACCGGGGATGTATATTGGAAAATTAGGGGATGGTAGTGCTCCTGACGATGGGATTTACGTGTTGGTGAAGGAGATTTTGGACAACTCCATCGACGAACACATGATGGGGCATGGCAGAACCATTGAAGTGAAGATTTCTGAACATAAAGTGGAAGTTCGTGATTACGGAAGAGGGATTCCCCTTGGAAAAGTGATTGATTGCGTATCCAAGATTAATACAGGAGGAAAATACGATTCTGGTGCCTTTCAAAAGTCAGTAGGTCTGAATGGAGTGGGTACCAAAGCAGTGAATGCACTTTCAGATTTTTTCAAGGTACAATCCTTTCGTGATGGCGATACCAAAGTAGCAGAATTTGAAAAAGGGATTCTGGTGAGTGACCCACCTGTAAGCAAATCATCCGATCGCAATGGAACGAAGATCGTGTTCTCTCCGGATGCTTCCATCTTTAAGAATTACCACTTTATTCCAGAATACCTGGAAAATCAGATGTGGAACTATGCCTACTTAAATGCAGGCTTGAGTATCCAATTCAATGGAAAGAAATACTTTTCTGATCGAGGATTATTCGATCTATTGTCCAATAAAGTGGATGAAGAAAGTATTCGTTACCCCATCATTCACTTGAAAGGAAATGACATTGAGGTAGCGATTACGCATTCTGGAAGTTACGGAGAGGAATACTATTCCTTTGTGAATGGACAGTATACTACCCAAGGAGGGACGCACTTGGCTGCATTTCGAGAGGCGATTGTGAAGACCATCCGGGAGTTTTACAAGAAAGATTTTGATGCCTCCGATATCCGCCAATCCGTTGTGGCTGCCATTGCGGTTCGGGTTCAGGAACCAGTATTTGAATCCCAAACCAAAACTAAGCTAGGATCTCAAAGCATTGGTCCTGATGGACCTACACTGCGAACTTTTGTCAATGACTTCATCAAGACCGAACTGGACAATTACTTGCACAAAAATCCAGGAGCAGCCGATGCGTTATTGAAGCGGATCTTACAGTCTGAGCGTGAGCGGAAGGAAATCTCCGGAATTAAAAAATTAGCTAACGAACGCGCCAAAAAGGCAAATCTGCACAATAAGAAACTTCGGGATTGCCGCGTACATTACGATGATCCCAAGGCAGATGAGGAGTTGAAGAACAAAACGATGCTATTCATCACCGAAGGGGATTCTGCTTCGGGTTCAATTACCAAAAGCCGCGATGTGCAATCTCAGGCAGTTTTTTCCCTTCGTGGTAAGCCGCTCAACTGCTTTGGAATGACCAAGAAGGTGGTATATGAAAACGAGGAGTTTAACCTCCTTCAACATGCGCTCAATATCGAGGATGGCATCGAAAACCTCCGGTACCGGAAGATTGTAATTGCTACCGATGCGGATGTGGATGGAATGCACATTCGCTTGTTAATCATGACCTATTTCCTTCAGTTTTTCCCAGATCTGGTGAAAAATGGGCATTTATTTATTCTGGATACGCCTTTGTTTCGTGTAAGAAACAAAAAGGAAACCATCTATTGCTATTCCGATGAGGAGCGACAACGAGCCATTCACAAGTTGGGAAATAAGCCTGAAATCACCCGATTTAAGGGTTTAGGTGAAATTTCCCCAGAAGAGTTTGGAACCTTTATTGGGGAGGATATCCGATTGGATCCCATTCTACTCAATAAAGACACTAAAATAACTGACCTGCTGACCTTCTATATGGGGAAAAACACTCCCGATCGACAGGTTTTTATTATTGACAATTTGCGGATAGAAAAGGATTTGGCCCTTGATGACCCTAAAACTGAATTAGAAGAAGTGGATGCCGAGGCGGATGCCTAAGTTTCCTAGAATTACCTCAGTCCATATTCCACAACCTTTGGATTACCCCCATGAGTGACAATACCCCAATTTCTGAAAATCCTGACAGCAGTTTACACGGTTCCGTACCCGTAACTGGAATGTACAAGGACTGGTTCCTTGATTATGCAT
>CAYNIK010000084.1:0-5979 GCA_964397145.1 uncultured Limnohabitans sp. | reverse complement strand
CTTCCACCGTAGTTGAAGTCCCAAGAATTGTTTGCTCTGAATTTGAATTCACCAGCAGTCAAGTTGGTGGTAATCTTCAACGAATTGGTAGTCTTGTCAAAAACATCCATTGGCGTGTCAGTATCCCATCCACCAGCTGTAGCAGATCCTACGATACCCCAACGTCTAACAGGACCAACGGTATAGGTTTTTGCACCCATATCAACATTAATTTCGTAGGTGCCATCAGCAGTAACTTTAATGTTGTCTCCTCCAGATTCCAAACTCAAGTTGGCTCCATTATCTCCAAAATTCACATCCCAGTTTGGCCCAGTGGTGAATTTGAATTCTCTAGATCCACCAAGAATGTGAATAAATCCTTTGAATTTGTCATCAATATTTTCGGAGTACAATACTGTTTTAGAGTTGGCAGGATCCCATCCTTGGTAATCACCAGGTACACGAAGCAATGGCATTTCTACCGTTGCATCAAAAGGAGTCACTTTGAAGGTTGCGGTCTTTCCATAGATCGCAGAAAGTGGCTGATTGATGGTCGCCTTTACTCTAAATTCTACGTTTGCAGCAACGCCAAAAGGCAATTTCTTAGCCAAAAGGGCTTTGTTGAATTCCGCAACGTTTACTTTGATCACATTGGATTCAGACTCTCCCAATTTGGCTGGAGCAGCAAAATTGGCTCCAGGAAGGTCCATTTGAAGTTCATACTTCATGGTACCTGCAGTACCAAAATCAGCTGCAGAAATGGTAAAATCTACGGTACTTTTGTCCGCATTAGCCTTTACCAAGGTAAATGTGGTGGTAGCAGGAAGGGTCACATCTGCTCCCGTCTGAGGGATAATCGGAGGCATTTCGTAGGTCTCGCAGGCTACAAGCACCGGAAAAAAGGCTAGTGCCCATCCGATTTTCTTTAAAACTTTCATGGTGTTTGAGTTTAGGGTGTTAAAATAAGTACGCTTAAATAAATTAAATTTTTTATTGATTTAATTAAATACTCTGATCTGTTCATCCTGAGTAGCGCTGAGGATTGAATTAACCACATGGGGAACATAAAACCTGATTCATCAGAGTGCAAGTATCCCTACTTCAAATTCATTCTTTTTTTTTATGCACACGATTGCGGTAACGATTGCATTCGATTTATTTTTTTGCGCCCCTTCTATTTTTCAACTTTCAATTGAAAAATTGGGCTAACTTGGTCAGCATAAAAAAAATAGAATTGCAGGAAATTGCATGTTAGTTTAATCTACGAATAGTATAATTTTCAATGAGACTGGAACAAGCTACCATTAAAGACATCGCGAGAGAACTTCAGGTCTCCTCTTCAACAGTTTCTCGAGCCTTAAAAGATTACCCAGGGATCAGCGATGAAACCAAGAGAAAGGTGAAGGAAATGGCAGAGAAACTACATTACCGACCAAATGCCATCGCGCTATCACTTCGAAAAAGTCGCTCCTTTACGATTGGGGTAATTATACCCGAGGTGGTCCATTTCTTTTTTTCAACTGTAATCAGTGGGATTGAGGAGGTAGCCTTTTCAAGAGGCTACAATGTGATCCTTACCCAAACGAATGAAAAGCTCGCTCGTGAAAAGTCTAGTATTGACACCATGCTATCTAACCAAATGGATGGTTTTTTGGTCAGCTATTCAAAAGAAACCACTGACTTCACGCATTTCTCCAAACTACTAAACCAGGGCTATCCGATCGTATTTTTTGATCGTGTTCCCGAAATCCCGGGAGCCATTCATGTCATTGTCAACGATTATGCAGGAGCCTATGACGCTACCAAACATTTGATTCAACAAGGATATTCCCGCATCGTCCATTTGGCGGGACCTTCCAATCTAAAAATTTCTCAAGAGCGCATACGAGGCTACAAAGATGCATTAAAGGAGTTCGGGATCTCTTTTCTTCCTGAATTAGTCGTTGAATGCACCCAAGGAACCGATGAGGAGGCTCAAAAAATAACAGCACAACTTCTCCAATCGATCGCTCCAAGGCCCGATGCATTTTTTGCCAACAACGACTTGGCTGCCATGGGTGCAATCCAGGCTTGCAAAAATGCTGGCTTTTCTGTTCCTCAAGAAATTGGAGTCGTAGGCTTCAGCAATTGGCAGTTTTGCAGTATTGTTGACCCTAGCCTTTCCTCAGTTGCCCAAAATGGGTTTCAAATTGGGGCTGCAGCCACGGAAATTCTTTTGGATTGGATTGAGAAAAAAACCGACCCCAAAACCATCGAGCCATCTGTCGTACTTGAGACAGAATTACTGGTACGAAAATCATCAACTCGGATTTAAAGCTTCTAATTTTAAAAAATTCTTCAATTTTCATTGCAAACGATTGAATAGGTCAAAATTTTAAATGAGAGGGGATTTCCTTTTTCAAAACTAGAAAAAGGGGCTTTTACTCCTCCTGAACTGATTTTTATCCTAATTATTCGTTTCTAAATTAGCGAGGTTCCTAACCGGAATACAACTACTTATTACGAATGAACGATAACAGTACCTCCACTACGATTTCACGAAACTCTTTTCGGCATCAACCCTTTGGAAAGGTCTTGGAATGGAATAGAACTCCCGATGGTCTAATCGGAAGCAGTGTTTTTGCACACTTTAAACTCACCGTATACCAGTCAGGCATCATTCGAGTTCAAGCCAGTAGATTCGCCTCTTTTGAGTCCAATCCTTACTCCGTAATTGTTGAACCCAATCCGACAGACTTTGCTATCCAAGAACGTGGAGATATTGTAATAGTGAATACGTCCATCCTTCGAGCTGAAATCAATCTCTCTGCATTTTCACTCGCTTTTTTTGACCAAGACGGTAAGCTCCTCAACCAAGATGATTCATTTGGAGTAGCCTGGATAGGAACAGAAGTCACCACCTACAAGAAACTCCAGCAAAACGAAAAATTTATTGGCTTAGGTGAAAAAACCGGAAATCTGAATCGATTCGGAAATGCCTACACACATTGGAATACGGATTACTTTGCTTACGGCGTCGGCGATGATCCACTTTACCTAAGCATCCCCTTTTACCTTGGCGTGCATGACCAAGGACATTACGGTATTTTCTTAGACAACACCCACAAGTCTTTGTTTAATTTCGGAGCATCCAACAACCGATTTGCCTCCTTTAGTGCCGAAGATGGGGATATGGATTATTACTTTTTCCACTACCCTAGTATTTCAGAAATCATCAGTGCGTACACCTGGCTCACAGGACGCATGCAGATGCCTCCCAAGTGGGCGTTGGGCTTTCAACAATGTCGCTATTCCTACTATCCAGAATCTGAAGTCTATGCCGTAGCGCAGGCATTTCGAGATAAAAAAATGCCTGCCGATGTCATTTATCTAGACATCCACCACATGGAGGGCTATAAGGTATTCACCTTCGATGGGGAAAAATTCAGCAATCCCAAAGCGATGATTGCCCGATTAAAAGAAAAGGGATTTAAGGTAGTCGTGATCCTCGATCCCGGCATAAAAACCTCCCCTAGTTATGCCCCCTACCGCGAAGGTTTGGAGCAGGGACTCTTTGTCAACTATCCAGATGGACAAACCTACGAAGCACAGGTTTGGCCAGGATGGTGTGCATTTCCTGACTTTACCAAGGCCGATACCCGTACCTGGTGGGAAGAAAAAATGGCCTTTTACACCGAAATAGGTGTCGATGGCTTCTGGACTGATATGAACGAGCCCGCATCTTGGGGTCAGTGTACACCCAACTTGTTGGAATTTGATTTTGACGGAGAAAAGGCATCCCACCGCAAAGCGCGCAACATCTACGGCATGCAAATGGCTCGAAGTACACAAGCGGGCGCGAGCAAACAGGCTCCTGGTAAGCGACCATTTGTACTCACCCGTTCTGGTTTTGCAGGTATTCAACGCTATGCAGCAGCCTGGACAGGGGATAATGTAGCCTCTGAGGAACATATGCTTGCGGGGATTCGATTGGTCAACAGCCTAGGCATGAGCGGTGTTGCTTTTGCAGGCTATGATGTAGGTGGTTTTGCAGGAGAGGCCAGCAAAGGACTCTTTGCTCGATGGATGAGCATCGCTGCATTTGCCCCTTTGTACCGTGCGCATTCCATGATCAATACCAAGGATGCCGAGCCATGGGCTTTTGGAGAAGAAGTAGAGGAAATCAGCCGTAACTATTTGAATTTTAGGTACTCATTGCTACCTACTATTTACAGTGCATTTTATCAAAGCACCCAAAATGGCCTACCGCTTTCAGCTTCTTTGGCTATTCATTATCCGCAAGACCAAACCATCTACCAAACAGCCTTTCAAAACGAATACTTGTTTTGCAACACTTTCCTCGTAGCACCTGTAGAAAGCTACCGAGAAATCAGCAAGGTCTATCTTCCACAAGGAGAATGGTATTACTTGTATAATGACCAGAAACACGAGGGCAGTCAAGTCATCTACCAGGATTCCCCACTCAACTACCTACCGGTCTATGTTCAAGCGGGCAAAATTTTTGCACAGCAAAGCCCAACCCAACATACGGGAGTGGCCCCTGACAGTACCTTAATCCTCCACCTGTATCGAGGAACCTCTGGTTCTACCTTCATCCATTACGAGGATGCAGGCGAAGGCTTGGACTACTTGGAAGGCGATTACTTCAAAAGAGAAATTCAATACCAACCCGAGTTTGGTTCCTTAACCATCAAACAGGCCAAGGGGCAGTTAACCAGTCAGTTTGAAAAAATCCGAATCTATTTTCATGGATTTGACAGCCTCCATCCACTGGTAAATGGGGCAAATCAAGAAGTAAAATCAATTGATTTTGCTTTCCTATCTAAACTAACCGAGTTTGATCCACTACCTGAACAGGTTCACCCTTACTTCCAAATCAAACAGCTGAGCTTCCTTGAATTGGCTCATTCAGTTACTGAGCTAGAAATCAAAGGTTTGGACTAATTCTTTCCTCACACTTATTCACCCAACAATGACCCAAGAAAAAAAGAAGTTGAGTTTCTGGCAGATCTGGAACATGAGTTTTGGATTTTTAGGAATTCAGTTTGGATTTGCCCTACAGGGTGGATTTATGTCACGTATCTTCCAAACCCTCGGTGCTGATAAAGACGCCATCCCCTTCCTTTGGATTGCTGCTCCCCTGACGGGATTACTTGTACAGCCCATCGTCGGCTACCTCAGTGACCGAACCTGGCATCCAACCTTTGGTAGAAGAAAGCCCTTCTTTTTTCTAGGTGCTGTATTCAGTACCATCGCCCTGTTTTTTGCCCCCTACTCCTCCGCTCTTTGGATGGCAGCAGGTGCACTATGGATTCTCGATGCATCGATCAATGTCTCCATGGAGCCCTTCCGAGCCTTGGTGGCAGACAAGCTACCTGAATCCCAACGTTCTTATGGCTTTGTGGTACAAACCCTGATTATTGGAATCGGCACCTGGATCGCCTCCAACCTACCTTGGTTGATGACCCAACTTGGAGCCGCAAATACTGCACCTGAAGGGGTGATTCCAGATTCGGTAAAGTATGCATTTGGCATCGGTGCACTTGTGCTTTTCAGCTCCATTCTGTACACCATCCTCACTACAGATGAGTACCCTCCAGAAGACTTGGATGCCTTCGAAAAAGAAAAGAAAGCGAAAAAAGGTTTTTTTGCTGGTCTCAATGAAATAGTCCAACTCATTGTAACCATGCCTACAGTCATGAAGCAATTGGGTTTGGTTCAATTTTTCTCTTGGTTTGCCTTTTTCACCATGTGGAGCTTTGCTACACCTGCGATTACAGAACACATATTTGGAGCCACCGACACCAGCTCGGAAGCCTACAACAATGCCGCTGATAGCGTAGGAAATTACCTCGGCACCTACGGTTTGGTTTCCATGTTTTTTGCACTAATCCTATCCCTAGTAGCCTCCAAAATCAAGATCAACCGAAAGCTCCTTCATTTATTCAGTTTGCTCGCTGGTGGTTTTGGATTTATTTTGATCTACTACGTAAGTGAACC
>CAYNIK010000083.1:0-5998 GCA_964397145.1 uncultured Limnohabitans sp. | reverse complement strand
CGGTTAAAAAAATCCTGAGTTAGTCCATGGCAGTAAAATACACCAAACACTTTTTAGACAAATTGGAAAATTTGTTTGCCGCTTCCTCTTACCACCTACGCTACGAAAAGGGGAATTTTAAGTCGGGGTATTGCCTATTGAAAGAAACCAAAGTAGTCATCATCAACAAGTACTTTCCCTTGGAAGGAAAAATAAATGCCCTGATTGACATTCTAGTCGAATTAGACTTTGATCCTAAAGAATTCAAAGAGAAAGCAAATCAAGATTTTCTTTCCGAATTACGCCAAACCACTCTAAAATTTTGACCATCACCTTTTTGGGAACAGGTACCTCCCAAGGAGTACCGGTGATAGGTTGCCCTTGCCCAGTCTGTCAATCCTTGGACTTTAGAGACAAAAGATTTCGATCTGCGATTCATTTGGCGGTTCAAGGACAATCTATTGTCATTGACACAGGGCCTGATTTTCGAATGCAAATGCTTCGGGAAGGAATCAAACAATTGGACGCCGTACTTTTCACCCATGAGCACAAAGACCATACGGCTGGCTTAGATGACATTCGCCCCTTCAATTTTTATCAACAAGCCGATATTCCCATTTTTGGAAGAGCTGCAGTGATCGATCAACTTCAACGGGAATATGCCTATATCTTTAGTGATAAAAAATACCCAGGCGTCCCCCAGGTGGCCTGCGTAGAAATTGACCACCTCCCCTTTCAAATCAATGGAGTGGGAATCACTCCTCTTCCAGTCCTTCATTACAAACTACCCGTTTTGGGATTTCGGATTGGGGATTTCAGTTACATTACGGATGCCAACTCCATCCCAGAGGAAACCTACACCCTCCTGGAAGGATCAGAAATTTTGGTACTCAATGCCTTGCAAAAAGAGCCGCATATCTCCCATTTCACACTGGAACAAGCCATTGAACAAGCTCAGCGAATTGGTGCAAAAAAAACGTACTTTACCCATATCTCCCACCGACTAGGACTCCATGCTGAAGTGGAGAAGGAACTTCCTGAAGGGATGTATTTGGGCTTTGATGGACTTAAGTTGCACATTTAGCCATGCACTTGACCTACCATTTCCTTCGATTCCTTGCTCCTGTACTTTCAGATTCTTTTTCTGGAAATACGATTGTGGCCTGCTTTTCCCAAAGCAAGGATGAATTAATTCTAGAAACAGAAGGGCCTGAGGGCACACTATTTATCCGCGCCCACTTACTTCCACCTCAAGTATACCTATCCTTTCCGAGCCAGTTTCACCGTGCCAAACGAAATTCAGTTAGTCTCTTTGAAGGCCTTATTGGTGACCAAATCCAATCCTGCAGGGTGTTTTCCAATGAAAGAGCATTAAAGTTTGAACTTTCATCTGGAAAAGTGCTGGTTTTCAAACTCCATGGTAACCGGAGTAATTGTCTGCTTTATCTCCCCGAGGCAACTGAACCAGAGGCATGGTTTAGAAACAGTATTTCAGAAGATAAAATTTTGGATTGGAGAACTTTAGACCGGCCCCTTGACTTGAGTTTGGAGCAATTTATTCGATTGGAAGGGAATGTTTCTCAATTTTTGCCTACACTAGGTCCTGTACCTCGGGCATGGCTAAAGCAAAAAGGATATTTAGATCTGAACCTAAATGCAAAATGGGAGCTAATTCAAGAACTATTGGACCTATTGGATAGTCCTTTGTACGCCTTGGTCAAAAAAGAAGGAGAACTACTCTTAAGTCTTCTCCCTGAGCCTGACGCAGTGGCTACGTATGCAGATCCTATTCAAGCCTGCAATGAATTGTTTTACCAGGCCCTAGTGCTAGGGAGTTTTGAAAAAGAGAAAAATAACCTGCTCAAATCCTACGAAGATCAACTCAAAAGAACGGAAGCCTACCTCAAGAAGTCAGGTGAGAAATTGCAGGAACTAAAGGATTCCCCTCCCCCTTCCCAACTTGCAGATGTGCTGATGGCCAATCTTCATGCATTTGGAGAAACTACCGCTGAAGCAGAACTGGATAATTTTTACACGGGAGAGACCGTAAAAATAAGCCTTAAACCGAATCAAAAACCTCAAGACCTAGCCGCTACCCTCTATCGGAAATCAAAAAATCGACAGCTGGAAATTGATCAATTGGATAAAACCCTCGCTGCTAAAAAAGCCCAGGCCCTGTCTCTTTTAACCCTAATCGATCGACTGCAGCAAGCGGGGGATTTCAGGGCATTGAAGGAATTCAAAAAAGAACATAAGGAGGACCTTCCAGCATCCAAATCAGAAGTAAGCAGTCCTTTCAAAGTATTTGAGGTAGAAGGATACACCATCTGGGTGGGAAAATCCGCCAAAGACAATGATGAAATGCTGCGCAACTTTGTTCACAAGGACGACCTATGGCTGCATGCAAGGCAAGTTCCCGGTTCCCATGTCATCATTCGAAGAAAAGGCATGCCAACTGTACCACAGCAAGTGGTGGAACGGGCGGCTTCCTTGGCCGCATTTTACTCCAAACTCAAAACAGATTCCCTGAGTCCTGTAATCGTGACAGAAGCCAAGTTTGTTAGAAAAGTAAAAGGATCCGCACCCGGATCGGTGGTGGTAGACAAAGAAAAAGTGATTTTGGTGGCCCCTAAAGGACCTAATCAAGACACTGCGCTTCACCCCTAATTTCTTGAACAAAAAATAAATACGGCCCCTTTTTTCCCATCTAGGAAAAGAAAGGGCCGCATTTTTTTTACCCATAGGATAACTAGCTGGCCGAACAGGAAAGTCACTCAACCGAGGTATACGTCCGTAGGTTTCTTTTGAACTAGGTTTCGAAATTGCACTCCCAAAAGTCCTGAGCATCCTCCAAGGATAAAGCCCAAAACTGCTGTCAATACCATCAAACTAAGTCCAGAGCCAAGGCCCATTATTGCCCCCATTTTGTCAGGTAACGTACTGGAAGTAACTGCAGCAATGTAAAGGGTCTGTCCCAACCAGGCCACACCCATTCCCAAGCCTCCACCCAGAAATCCACCCCAGTTGCTTGGACGAATCAAAGCCGCCAGCACAGTGACTGCAATCATGACCAACCAATATGGTGCTACACTATTTAGAAAAACCACAACTAGGGTGCTCAACAGCGTGAATAATAGAAATTTCATGGGTAGGCTTAGTTTAAAATCGTTTTGAATAATATTCCTTTTTGATCTCCCTTCTTCTTCAACCCAAAGTCTACATAATCCCCTTTGGCCCAAATCGGAATGAAGTTATCGTAGAATTTACTTCCTGGATTACCGGATTGCCCTCCTGGATAAATACCGAAAGCCTTAATTGTAGGACCCAACTCTACCACCATTCTCCAGCTAGCACCATGTCTACCACTTGTAGCATTGAGGATACCAACACCCCCACCTGTATACACATTCGGTACAGAGAAGGCTTTGAAAGTAGGTACTAGGTGTTGGATAGTTGTTTTCTTGTAGTCTGCCCAGCCATAATCTCCTTCTTCTGCCTCCCACTTTTTCATAGCCACAAGTAAAGAATCAAACCCTACTTGTACATGGTATTGAGCTGTTTGAACCCCTGCAGCCATATGCACATCGAAAATGGCATCCTCAGGCGTATCACGCATCAATTTGATTGTTTGGTAGTTGTTTGGACGTACCACAGGAGCGCCTTGATCCATCAATTCTCTCCAGATACTTTCTGCTGTTTCAGCAAACCAAATCGAATACAGGGTCTGTCCTTTCTTTGCTGGATCAGCAAAATAATCCCAGGCCTTCAAGTCGGCTAGGTATTTCTGAGCCTCTTTTGAGGATGCTCCATACCCCGCAAGTAAGTTGAGGAGAACAGGCAAAGATTCTGCAGCTTGCAAGTTGTAGGAATCGTACTGCAAAGCCTTCATGTCTTCCACCGTAATCTGATCCATGGCGGCCAACTTGGAATTCAATCTACGGTTTCTGTAGTGCTCGTAGGAGTGATCAAAGGTATAGTAAGGGTAAGTACTATCAACCGGATGCTGGTTGGCAGAAGATACAAACCCGCGTTCAGGATTTAAGGTATTCGCATTGTGTTCGAAAGGAATAAAACCTTGCCATTCCATTCTAGGATCGGCACCATCCATGAAGAATTTACCTTGCTCCTTCCACTTCAACGGGAACTTGCCTTGAATGCGCATGGCGATGTCTCCAGTTTTGGAGGCAAAAACGAAGTTTTGAGCAGGTGCAGCATAGTCCTTTAGAGCTTCCGTATAACCTGCATGGTTAGTCGCCTTATTTAGTTGTAGGAAGGTTTTCTGCTCATTGGAGGTGCCTTGATGCACAATCCAGCGAAGTGCAAAATTGACATCCTGTCGATCTGATTTGAAGGATTTGTCATAGACCACTGGTCCATAGTGGGTATATACCACAGTGTCCAAGAATGCATCCTCCCCTTTTACCTTGATTTCTTCAATTCTAAATTCAGAATTCTTCCATTCTTTCCCATACTTGTATGCTTTTCGGGATGCATCTTGGAACGTGATCTTGTACCAATCTCGCGTATCCTTGGTGGCATTGGTCACTCCCCAAGCAATGTGCTCGTTGAACCCAGAGATCACACCCAAAGCACCAGGAAGAGTTGCTCCCTTAACCGTATGCTGAGGTGTACTCAATTGCATGGAATACCAAAGTGATGGCAAATTCAAACTTAGGTGAGGATCGTTTGCAAGAATAGGATGGCCATTTTTAGTTTTCTTTCCACTCACCGCCCAGTTGTTTGAGCCTGTACCTTCCGTAGGCTGCGCCAAGGCTTCCAATTGAAGCGTCTCTTCTGGGTAGGGTAAACTATCCGGTTTGGCCGGATACAAGGATTGAAAATCCCAAACTCGCTCTTTTTCGATCACGGGATCATTGTCAGCAGGAAAGTCAGGGTAGAGACGATCCAAATTAGCCTTACCCAAAATTTTCTTGAGGTTACTGTACTCCAGGTCACGATCCCCCACCAACATGTCCGACATGTACTTGAGTAGCAATAACGATTTGTAGGCAGACCAGGCTTCTGGTTTGTAGTTTAAAATCTTGTACTCTACCGGAAGCCGTGCATCGCTCAATTGATCGATGTATTGGTTGACACCATCAGCATAAGCTTCTACCAATGCCAGTGTGGCAGGATCCTCTTTCTTCAAATACGCAATCCCCAATTCAGCCCCATAAGCCAAGCCTTTTCTGCGAGTCATCCGATCCAATTCCAAAGCCATTGGCCCTACCAATTCTGCTAGTCTGCCCGCTGCTGCGCGAGTCTGAAATTCCATCTGCCAAAGCCGATGTTTTGCCGTGATGTAGCCTTGAGCTCGATATAGATCCAATTCATTTTCCGCATAGATATGGGGAATCAATTGTTCGTCATAGACCACTTCTACTGCCGCATTTAGATTTTCCAGATCCAAGGATTCTTCTGCTAGTTGATCCTCAGAGAAAGAATTTTGCCAAAATCCATGGTTAGGATCCAATAAAGGTGCGATAGGCGGAACCTGTCCAAATGGTAAACCTACTAGTACACCTAAGGCACAAGTAAGAACAAGCGTACTGATAAAGGAAAGGTATTTCATAGCCAACTCCAGGGGTGGTTAGATTTTTGGGTTACTAATTGTATCGGAAACTTAGGGAATTTTAAAATCAAAAAAAATCCCCGACTACTTAGTCAGGGATTTGAAGATCTCATTGAATGGTTATTGGAAGTTTGAGCTTTTCCCATCGAATTACTAACCCTGGGCTCTCCACGTCTATGGATAAAGTTTCCTGGCTAGTTTCTTCCCACTGGGGTTGAGCCTCCACGCGAAGTACATCATTTTTCTCATTGTACTGAAAATGTCCATGCTCTAAGTTCCAGTCCGAGTTAAAAATCACTGTCCAGGTGCCCTTTTCTTTAGGAATGGTGAAAATAGAATATTTTCCCGCGACTAAGGCTTTTCCTTCAACGGTAATGTCTTGTGATAAATCAATGTAGGAAGCCTCATTAGCTCCCGTTCTCCATACGACGTTGTAAGGAACCAAGT
>CAYNIK010000082.1:0-6090 GCA_964397145.1 uncultured Limnohabitans sp. | reverse complement strand
CCCTCTAAGCCAATCACGAATTTATTATTTTTCTCATAACTCACCCCAAATCCATAGCGACTGGGTAAGTAAATGGTTCCTTTTTCATTGTTAGCAATGAGCGTCCCATCTGTTTTCGGACTGCTAGCTTGACCAATAGGGGCCAATTTTGCAAATGCTGTTCCATTAACGTCCCCAAATGTCTGATAAATGGCGCCTAGGTGGAGATTACTTTTTTCTGAAATCTTAAAGAAGTAATGCGCCCCAACCTTTACCGCTACATCGGATACAGTCACCCGTTCGTAATATTCAGTTGCTCTTCCTACCTCCACACCCTTTGGATCAAATACTAACAGTTGGTTGGATCGAATTGAGGAACCAAACAGGTAGGAACCATGCACGCCGACGCTCAAGTTTTTGGCTAACAAATACCCAAAATTCACATAGGCCTCCGAAATCCCCCCATCTCCTTCTAAGTAATTGTTGGCAATCAAATCGGAATTGGCAATGGGGCTATCCACTTTCAGTCGGTAATTGATACTAGAAATCTGGCCCAGACCCATTCCAGCCGTGAATTTACCCGTCTTGACGGGAAGTGAGATTGCTAGGTAGGAAAGACCTCCTCCATCCACCAAAGAACTTTCTGTCTCGTTGGCAACAGAAATTCGCTTGTAATTGAGCGAAGCTTGAAAGTTAAAAATAGTATTGCGCGTGGTCAATGCTGGATTTACCGCATTTGCACTCCATCCAGTACCAAAGCTGATACCAAGACCACCCATCCCTTGGTTTTGAATCTGACCCCCATAGTTAAATTCACCTATGCCTAATGCACTATAGGTGGAAGAACTATTTTGACCGAAGCCTTCTGAAATTAGTAATAGTGTGCTGAGCACACCCAACGCTAGTTTACGCAACATGGTGGTTTAGAATACAATTTAGTCCAATGAGAACTAAATTTGGGACTACAAATATGTGGTCTTTTGCCAATGAATCAAAAGATTCTGCATCCCCACCACATAGAAAAATAGATATTTCGGGAAATTTAACGCGGTAAGCGGCAATAAACCCTGTCAATTCAAAATTTAAGCCAGACCAAACCCCAATCTTCAAGCAGGAATCCGTGGAAGTTCCTACTAACGTATTGGGGATTGGGGACAGGTCTATCTCAGGTAGACTTGCTGTAAATGCATGCATGGCTTTTACCCGCATCTTCAATCCGGGGCTAATCGCCCCTCCTCGGTATATCCCTTTTTCATCCACCAGGTCGTAGGTCACACAGGTTCCCAGATCAATCGCAAGGGCCGGTTTTCGAGACGCCAAATGCCAAGCACCTACAGCTGCTGCCAAGCGATCCAAACCCAAGCTCGCAGGGGTATCGTAGCCATTGACCAAGGGAATTGGCGTACTGGAACTAAAGAATTCAACTGGAAAGGGAAATCTGGATTCCAATTCAGTTGGTCGAAATCGTACCGTACTGACCATGCAATTCTGAAAAGTTAGAGTCGCCCAAAAGGCGATTCCTTGATCTAAATCTGCAAAAACTGCCTCTTCCAGCAATTGGTCTTCCTCAAAAAGCGCCGACTTGATCCGAGAATTTCCGATATCGATGACTAGGTTTTTCATTTCTGGGGTAAATTAGGCATTAATAAAAAGACGACATTTAGGAGTCAATAAATTCGAATGGATTCTTGCCCTGACTTAACAATCTTTAACCCATGCACCCAGAACGATACACCTTGATTGGACTCATGTCAGGTACCTCCGGAGACGGATTGGATTTGGCCCATTGTCATTTTGAGTACCAAGAGGGGAAGTGGAGTTATGAAATCCTCCAAGCAGAAACTCGTCCCTTCCCCGTTGAACTAGGTGCTGCCCTAGCTGCTAGTCACTTACTCTCTGGATTAGACTTGGCCTTGTTGGATGTTAACTTTGGCAAGTGGATGGGAGAACAAGTGAAAAACTTTTGTATCCAACACCAAGTCAAACCCATGGCTGTGGCCTCACATGGACATACCGTATTTCACCAACCCGAAAAAGGGTTGAGTTTTCAGATTGGGAATGGATGGGCCCTCCATCAAGCCTCTGGAGAAACTATCCTCGCAGATTTTCGAATGCTCGATGTGCAGCTAGGAGGGCAGGGCGCTCCCCTAGTCCCCATTGGAGACCGGCTTCTTTTCCCTCAAGTAGATTTTTGCATCAACCTGGGAGGCATTTCCAACCTTTCCCTCGAAAAAAACGAGCAGCGTATCGCATTTGATTGCAGCCCTTTCAACCTCCTGCTCAACCGAGAAGCACAAAAATTAGGCCGTCCTTACGATCAAGATGGCGCTTGGGCACGGGAAGGGAATTTGAATTCATCTCTCCTCGCACAATTGAATGCGCTCCCCTTCTACACCCTTTCGGGCGCAAAATCGCTTGGTCGAGAATCCATAGCTCAGTTCTTCCTCCCTCTTTTAGATCAAAGCGGGCTTTCGTCCAAGGATTGCTTGCACACTTTAGTGGAGCATTTTGCAATTCAAATCGCTGCAGTCATCCGAGCTCATGCCACAAAAGCTACCCCGAGTGTCTTGCTTACCGGAGGCGGAGCCTACAATCGCTACTTTGTGGAGCGACTTGATCAGCACATGAATCAAAACTGGGTACAGGTGGAAGCGAGTAAGGAACTCATTGAATTTAAGGAAGCCTTAATATTTGCTTTTTTGGGGGTTTTAAAGTTGCGCGGAGAAGCCAATGCCTTGGCTTCCGTGACAGGAGCAAGTCGGGATTCTTCTGGCGGGGCCATCTTTGGATAGTCAATTGAAACTGACGAACAAAAGTCTGGAAAATATTTTTCTATTTTTGGGGGGAATTGTAAACCCAAAGAAAAATGCTTGACTTGCTCAAAAAATTTGAGAATAAATCCCCAGAAATCGTTTTTGAATGGAAAGATAGCGAGACCGAGGCGGAAGGCTGGGTCGTGATCAACTCCCTACGCGGAGGTGCTGCTGGAGGAGGTACCCGTATGCGAAAAGGCTTGGACAAGCGGGAGGTCGAATCCCTAGCCAAGACTATGGAAGTAAAGTTTACCGTATCAGGCCCCACTATTGGAGGTGCAAAATCTGGGATCAACTTTGACCCTGCAGATTCCAGAAAAGCGGGAGTACTGCAGCGCTGGTACAAAGCCGTCATGCCCCTCCTTAAAAATTACTACGGCACAGGAGGAGACCTCAACATCGATGAAATCCATGAAGTGATCCCAATCACTGAGTCCTATGGCCTTTGGCACCCGCAAGAGGGAATTGTCAACGGACACTTTCAGGCAAATGAGCCTCAAAAAATCAGAAAAATTGGTCAACTCCGTCAAGGGGTATCCAAGGTGCTCGAGGATCCAAACTTCACCCCCAATGGCTCCAAAAAATATACGGTAGCAGATATGATTACCGGCTATGGAGTGGCAGAAGCGGTGAAGCACTACTATTCCCTTTGGGGAGGTCAGCTTGCAGGAAAACGTGCCGTCATCCAAGGATGGGGCAATGTGGGCGCAGCAGCAGCCTGCTTCTTGGCAGTGGAAGGAGTGAAAATCGTGGGGATTATTGACCGGATGGGAGGACTAATCCGAGAGGAAGGATTCAGTTTGGATGAAATTCGTGAACTATTTTTAAAGCGAGAAGGCAACCAACTCATCGCGAGTGAACTGCTTCCTTTTGAAGAAGTAAATGCTCGGATTTGGGATTTAAAAAGTGAGATTTTTATCCCCGCAGCTGCTTCTCGATTGATTACACAACAGCAAGTGGAACGCATGGTAGCGGCGGGTTTGGAGGTAATTTCCTGCGGCGCAAATGTTCCCTTTGCAGACCCGGAAATTTTCGTGGGGCCTACTGGGCTGTGGGCGGATGAACAAGTAGCTGTAATTCCGGACTTTATCGCCAACTGCGGTATGGCTCGGGTATTTGCCTACCTAATGAGTGAAGGTGCAGAGGTAACCGACCAAGCGATTTTTGCCGATGTGAGCAGCACCATCCTGAAAGCATTACAAGCGGCCCATGCCAAAAATCCAGGGAGCACAAAAATCTCCCAAACCTCCTATGAAATAGCTTTAGCGCAGCTCATGTAAAAAACAGAAAGAGTAGCCGCTGGAACGAATATTTTGAGCTCCAGTTCATTTCTAGTGACAATTTGAAGCGAATTATCCTCTCAAAAATTGCTGTTGATCAAGATTTTTGAGTCAAATTCTTCTTCTCAGGTTAGGAATTTTAGGATAAAGGGACTAGAATCGCTTATTAGAATGAATCAACCTTCAGATTAAACCTAGTTCATCACCAAAAAACCCAGAAAAATGGAGTTATTAATTATCATCATCTTTGTGGTCGGCTACCTAGCCATCGCGCTAGAGCATCCCATCAAGATCAACAAAACTGCCTCCGCTTTAGTGACTGCAGTCGTTTGTTGGACCATTTTTACCGTTTCAGGATCTCCTGAAACCCTTTTAAATAGTGAGCGTTACCTTCATTTTATCCATGAACTTGGGGACAAGGCTGCCACTTTAAGCGCAGGAGAACTACACCTCGAATATGTGGTGGAGCAACTGGGTCACCACCTCAATGAAATCGCACAAATCCTCTTCTTCTTGATGGGGGCGATGACCATTGTGGAATTGGTTGATGCACACCATGGCTTCAAATTCATTACAGATCGCATCAAAACCAAGAACCCTGTACTTCTACTATGGGTGGTATGTATTGTTGCCTTCTTCCTATCCTCAGTATTGGACAACTTGACTACCACCATCGTGATGGTCTCCTTGATCCGCAAACTGATTCCTGATAAGGAAATGCGTCTATTCTTTGCGGGTATGATTGTCATCGCTGCCAATGCAGGTGGAGCTTGGTCCCCAATCGGTGATGTGACGACCACCATGCTATGGATCGGTGGACAGATTTCTGCAGTATCCATCATGAAAAGCTTAATTATCCCAAGCATTGTATGTACACTTGTTCCTTTGCTTTTCCTCACCTTCACCATGAAGGGTACTCTAGGGGATTTCAAAGAGGAAGGTGAATCTTCTGGTTCTTCTGTCAAAACGGGTAACCTGATGCTTGTTTTAGGAGTAGGTGCATTGATCTCAGTTCCTATCTTCAAAACGGTCACGCACCTCCCTCCTTACATGGGCATGCTTCTTGGTCTAGGAATTCTTTGGGTGGTTTCTGAATTGATTAATCCAGATATGGATGAGGCAGAGCGAAAGAATTTCACTGCTAGTCATGCCTTGGCCAAAATCGACATGCCAAGCGTCTTGTTCTTCTTGGGTATTTTGCTTGCAGTAGGATCCCTTCAGTCTATGGGTACCTTGGCCAATTTTGCCAATTACCTGAATACTACTATTGGTGACAATAGAATCATCATCACCTTAATTGGTGTCCTATCGGCGATCGTAGACAACGTGCCTTTGGTAGCTGCCAGCATGGGAATGTACAGCTTGGAAACTTATCCTATGGATGACTTTATTTGGACCTACCTCGCCTATTGTGCGGGTACCGGAGGAAGTATCCTAATCATTGGTTCTGCTGCAGGTGTAGCGGCCATGGGAATGGAAAAAATCGAATTTGGATGGTATTTGAAGCGCATCTCTTTCCTTGCTGCACTCGGCTATTTTGCTGGTGCCGGGGTATATTTATTGATGGCTCAGCTTTAAGCATGAAATGAATTCACCAAAAAGGGAGGCTAGCCTCCCTTTTTTTATGCTTTAGTATTCCTGCTTTCGGAAGCAGGTATCCAAATGGTCGTTCACCAAACCTGTCGCTTGTAGGTGGGCATAAAGCACCGTGCTTCCCAAAAACTTGAATCCTCGCTTTTTCATGTCCTTGGCTAGCAAATCAGACTCTCGCGAAGTAGCGGGATAAGGATCTCCAGGAGCAATTGAATTACGGATGGGCTTGCCGCCTACAAAACCCCAGATGTAATTCGTAAAGGTTCCAAACTCGGCTTGAATCTCCTGAAAGCGCTGCGCATTGTTGATGGCTGCACGGATCTTCATTCCATTACGAACAATCCCCTTATCTTGAAGCAACTCCTGCACGTAGGATTCAGGGAAAAGGGCCACTTGCTTGTAATCAAAGTCTGCAAAAGCCTTTC
>CAYNIK010000081.1:0-6112 GCA_964397145.1 uncultured Limnohabitans sp. | reverse complement strand
CGACGGCAATTAGACCCTACGAGCCCAATCGAAAGTTGATCAATCGCAACAACCTGGACAATGGGGTGATGATTGTAAAATTATTTCCAGGAATTACCGACAAGATTTTAGATGCCTGCTTTGCCATTCCTGGCCTTCGAGGGGTAGTCTTGGAAACCTATGGTTCTGGAAATAGCCCATCCCTGGACTGGTTTATGAAATCCTTGGAAGGAGCGATCAAGCGCGGGTTGATCTTATTGAATGTATCTCAATGCAATGGGGGACGAGTCATCCAAGGGCGTTACGAAACCAGCAAAGAACTCCTTGCTGTTGGCGTAGTAAGCGGAGCAGACATGACCACTGAAGCTGCGGTCACCAAGCTCATGTTCTTGTTGGGTCAAAAATTGACCCGTGAGGAGATTTGTATGCAGCTCACGCAGTCCATAGCAGGGGAGATCAGCACCTAATTTTCGTTTATTTCTGAAAGGGGTTTGGAATCGGCAGGAATAATTTTTTTCTTTGCACTCCGATTCGGTTACCGAGTCAAACCACAAACAGAGAGGTGTCCGAGTGGTTGAAGGAGCACGCCTGGAAAGTGTGTATACTCCAAAAGGGTATCGAGGGTTCGAATCCCTTCCTCTCTGCAGTAGAAAAGCCATCCACGGAAGCGGTTGGCTTTTCTTTTTTTACCCATTTTTAAACTAGAGGCCTAATTGATTTGAGAATCAATTAAATCTTTCTTTTTAGCGTGTTATTGGCAAACCCTGTTGACTCCAGCCTTGAATTCCCCCTTGCAGGTGGTAGACTTTGGTATAGCCCTGCTGAATCAGCATCCGCGCGGCTTCTTCGCTTCGAGCTCCTACTGCGCAGTACAAGTAGACCTCTTGACCTTTTGAGATTTGGCTGACCTGGTCTAGAAAATCAGGACTGTAAAAATCGATTTCCACAGCACCTTCAATTTTGCCCTGGGCTACCTCGCTTGCTGTACGGACATCTACTACCGTACCTGCCTTGCTTTTTGTTGCAAAATCCTGTGCACTTAGCGTTACGACCGAAGCAGTACTCGTTTGGCTGGTGATTTCGGTGTCAGTCGATTGGGAAGTGGAATTCGGTTGGCAGGCACTGAGAGCTGCGAGAAAAAGTATACCGGAAAGGGGGGTGGTTTTCATACATTCAATTTTTTACAAAATTAACCAATTCGCGTTGGACTCTCTGTGAGTAAAGGCACAGGAGATTGTCGATAGTTGACGGTTGACCGGTGACAAAATTGGTCAACAGGCGACGGCCCACGACGGCCCACGGTCCACTGCAAATCCTGCCATGATGAAGGATGCTATCTAAATTTAGATTCCAAACCTAATCAACCAACGAATCGGCTGTCTTCAGTGGACTGTTGACCGTTGCCTATAAAAATGCCATACTCATGGTTCCGATGCCCATGATTACTTTGGCTAAAGTACTTAGCTGCCCGAACTGCTCCTTTCGATCTGCACGATGAATTTTCCAGATAAACCAGCCGAAAAGGATTCCAAGGCCTCCGAAAAAATAATAGAGGTTGGGAAGATTCAGTTGAAAAGTTACCGTAAGGATAGCCCCTACAAAGGTGATGGCAATGACGTAAATTACCTGCTTGGTCTTTCGAAAGCCAAGTACAATGGGCAAGGTTTTGGACCCATGGAGGTGATCGCCATGTTGATCCTCAATATCTTTGATCAGCTCACGAATTAGGGTTAAGAAGAAAGCAAAAAGTGCGTAGGTAAAGACGAGTAATTCATTTTTCTGGAAATAATAGGCTACCAGATAGATCGAAAGACTAGTCAAAAAGGCTACCGCTACGTTGCCAATGAATGGCTTTCGCTTGAGTCCATTGCAATACCACCAAAGTAGGACTCCTGCAAAAATAATCAGTGCGGCAATGCGTGGTGCAACCACCCATCCCAGGCCAATGGCCACAAAGTTGAATGCACTGTGGAGCATTAAAATCATTCTTCTTTTAATGCCTTTACCGACTACAACGGCCTTAGGGCGATTGATGTAGTCAATCTTGACATCGTAATAATCGTTGATCATGTAACCTGCTGCTGTAACGAGTAGGGTAGCGAGGATTAGTACATAGAGTCGAAAGTTTTGCAAGGCTGGTAGGCCTTGGGAATTTGTTTCCACGAGAAAGTGTGCCGTCATTCCTTGAGCAAAGGCAATCAGCAGCAGGTTAATGGGTCTGCTGATTCTAAAAAGGCTCCGAAGCGATAAGGTTCTTTCCATGGGTTCCGCTGTTCCTAAAAATAAGGGAATTGTAGTGGAGATTTGCTTTTTTACCCATCAACTAGTAGATAAAACTTTTCATTCACCTGGGATTAATTCTGCTTTGAAGTCTACTAAGGCAACCGCCCCGTGGATGGCTGTTTCATCGAGATCAGACACGAGCAGTTGGAGTTTTGCCAAGACAGAGGTATAGGGAAAAGTTTGTAAGGTGGCCCGCATGGACTTTTCAAATAAAGGGTAGGTCTTCCGGATGGAACCACCCAAGACGATGGCTTCAGGAGCAAGGGAAAAAAGGATCACTTTGAGCAGTTCTCCCACATGGGTTCCAAATTCGGCAAAGGCTTGCAAGGCTATGGGATCTCCCTCCTGCGCCAATTTGGCCAAGGCCTTGGGACGACTTTGATACACGCGGTTGAAAAATTTGCCACTGCAATAATCCTCAAATGTCATATCTAAGTAGGAAACGCCACACCATTCTCCAGCAGCGGAATTGACCCCTGAATACAACTTGCCGTGGATAATGATTCCTCCTCCAAGGCCAGTACCTAGGGTAATACCCACTAGATTTTGGAATTCCTTGCCGACCCCAAATTTGTGTACACCCAGTGCAAAGCAATTCGCGTCATTGTTGATGAAAACTGGCTTTCCAAATCGATTCATGAGAAACTTTCGGAGTTCCACATGCTGAAAGGAAGGGATATTGGCCAAACCCAAGACAATACCTTCTTTGGGGTTTACCAATCCTGGAATCCCAATTCCGATTCCTTCAAAGGAGTAGGGGAGGTAACTTTCAATAAAGGTGGCCAAGGCTTCCAAAATAACTTCCTGGCTTTCTAGTGCAGGCGTAGGAATGCTACGGATGTCTTGAAGATGACCCGATACGAGGACGCCAGCCTTGATGCTGGTGCCGCCAATGTCGATGCCTAGAATAACGTGTTCCATTCAAAAAAAGGAATTAGAGGGAGTAAAAATACCTGATTTTATCGCAGCATCTGCGAAAATTAGGAAGTTAAGGTGGATAAGTGAGGTTGCGAATTACAGCATGCCTTCAATGGATTTTTCCAGTTCGCGTGCAGTTGCCAAAAACTCATCTACATTCATGTCACGAAAGAAAATCAAGCCATGACTCGCGCGAACCTTGGCATGTTCGTGTTGGTAGAAGTAATTTTTGCCGAGTAGCAATTGGATGTCGTTGAGCTGTCCTACCCAAGTACGTTTGGCTACGGTACTGAACTTTCCATTGTGGGAGTAGCTTGGAAAAGATGCCTTGACCTGGCTGAGGTAGCAATTCGCAAAGGAATCTTCCATCACGGCCATGTCACCCAGGGAAACAGGCACGATGACATTCGCTTCGTGGGGCTCAAACTTGAACCATACATTTCGGTATCCAATGATGCGGAGTTTGCTGGTATCGGTTTCTTCAGACCATTTTTTGACTGCAGCAGCAGTGGCTTGCAGAACCTTGTAATGCGTATCTGGCCCGGATCCTTCGGGATCGAGTGTAAGACTCAATTTGGTGGGCTTGATCTTTCGAAGCATGGCTACGATGGGTTCCACATCGCGGGTTTTGTCTGGCTGTTCGGTGAAAATATCTCCTGTGTAAAAGCCAAGACGGAGGTGGTGAACATTTTTCACTTGTACGCCAAAGTGTGCCCAAACCAGTTCTTCTTCAAACTCCCGAATCATCCCTTTCAACTTTTGAATTTTGGGCGGATTTTTTTCGCCATCGTAGGAGTTTTTCAGGATGCTGATTACTTCGTTGATGGTTTCGCGCAATTGCTCCTTATCCTTAATTTCCCAGACAATGCAGAGTGCGCGCACTACCCGATGGCAAAGCCCTCTGGATCGAGCAGCGGCATTTTCCGAAGCCACATTAGTCAAGAAATGGTACACATCCTTGTCCGTTTTGAGGCTATAGCCTACCTCAAAAAAATCTTCGTAATTGGTCATTTGAATTTTACCCTCATCCAACAATTTCTTGGTGTGAAGCAACGTATCGATCACAAATCGGTTGGTCACGGCAGTAAAACCTGAAGTAAGTACCGAAAAGTGCGCTTCGTTACTCGGATCGTGCAGTTGATTGGTGATGTGAGGAAGAATCCCTAGTGAAATATCATCGTGGTGCGGCCCTGTGTGGAGGAGTACCTCATTCCGTTCCTGCTCCAGGCCTTTCGAAATTTTCGAAGAGATGCTTTGAATTACCTGGTTGACCGTATCCTCAGATAAGTTAGGGATTTGCTTGCAGTAGGGGTCTGCCTTCAAATCTTCCAGCTTGAGTCGGTGTCCATAGGTGTTCTTTTTCTTGCACAATTCGATGACCGCACGTTCTGTTTTTTCAAAAGTCCAGGGGCCTGTTTGGTAATAGGCATCGATGGAATCCGTGAGTTTGACTGCCGCTCCTCGCGTGAGGTAAAACCGGCCTTGGGTCAATTTTTGTAAGATGGTAGCAGGGTATTGGGTACTAGGTTTCGATTCTAAAGAGTCCCGCACAATCCCCGCCTTGGCCTCACCTGCAGCGATGACAATGCCCACGGCATTGGGATTGTAGACGATGGTGTCCAAACCGATGGTGATCACCAATCGATTGGCGGAAATTTCGATACCGCCCAAGTCTCCTGCCGCCACGGCTTGGGTTTCAAAGTTGGTTTCAGTAAGACGGGTCACCGAGTAGGGGTGGGATCCACGGGTGTTGAAAGCGATGTGTCCGTCGGGTCCGATTCCTCCCAAGAAAAATCCAATTCCTCCTTTTTCCCGAATGCGTTGCTCGTATTGCCCACACCATTGGTCGATCAGGTAAATGGAGGTTTGTTGAAGTTGTTCCAATTCATTGACTGGATCTCTAAAACGAAGGCTGAGGTCTACTTTTAGGTCTGGGAAAATCTTGCTGAAGCGTTTTCCTTCTGCCAAGGGGATTTCATCCGAATTGATTAGGATGGCTTTTTCCTTGGATAGCCCAAATCCGCTGAGGTAAAACTTGTTGACGTAATCGTAGAAACTGTTGTGCTGCTTGGAAGAAATGGGGTAAAACTCGTCGATTTGTACGAAGGTGAGTTCCTGTAGGCTGGGTTTCTGGGTGTTTCCCAAGCCGTATTTTTCGCGAACCTCCTTGCCCTTTTTGGTGTCCCAGTTTTCAAGTAGAAATTGGGTCCATTTGATAAAGTACTCCGGTGTCTTGCCCGTGGGTAGGCTGACTACGCCTTCGGGATTTGCGGCTACCCACTCTAGAAAGCGACAAGCAGTGAGTAGGCCTAGCTTGGGGAAATTGTCCACCAAGAGGTAAGGGAGCTGGGTGGTCATTTTGCTGACACCGGATTCTGCTAGAAAAGCCTTTTCTACTTCGGAAAACTGAGGGGTTGCTTGCATAAAACAGTCATTGAATGATAAAACGAGGACGCCCCATCCGCCTGGCTCCTTGAGCACGTTGACCGGATCATGGGTTAATCAAATCTAAAAAACTTTGGAAATAAAACCGATTACTTTAATAAAAAAATTAAAGAAGTTTGATTTAAAAATAAAAAATATAAATTATTCAAACCATCGCTTTTTGAGTAGGTCAAAAAAAATGCCTCAGCGGAATCTCTGAGGCATTGAAAAGGCCCTGCGGCCCGAAGAGTTCTAATTTAAGCGCTTACGCCCAGGGCCTTGGCCATGGTTGCTCCAATTTCAGCTGGAGACTCAGCTACCAAGATTCCATTTTCGCGCATGATTCGCATTTTTGCTGCTGCCGTATCGTCAGCACCACCGATGATGGCTCCTGCGTGACCCATTCTACGGCCTGGAGGGGCAGTTTGTCCAGCAATGAAGCCTACAACTGGTTTCTTATTGCCTGTTTCACGGATCCAACGTGCTGCTTCAGCTTCGTAATTTCCGC
>CAYNIK010000080.1:0-6142 GCA_964397145.1 uncultured Limnohabitans sp. | reverse complement strand
AAAACCTGAGTCCCGAATCGAAACAATTGATTTTGGACAACATTCTCAAAGGGCTTCCCGGCTCAGAAATTGGATTTACGCTAGAAGAATTCCGAGAAATGCTCAAGACCTATGCGGGCATTGATGCCAAGCGGTTAGCAGAGCATTTACGCCTGTTCTTGGATGCCATTACACCCGTAGCAGAAGAAGTGGGATGCTTCTTGTGTATCCATCCGGATGACCCTCCATTCTCCTTGTATGGATTGCCTCGAGTAGTCAGTACTACGGCCGATGCACGGCGCATCCTCAGTCAAACGCCTAGTCATCACAATGGATTGACTTTTTGCACGGGTAGCTTTGGCGTACGAGAAGACAATGACCTACCTGCCATGGTACGGGAATTTGGGGAGCGAATTCATTTTCTTCACCTCCGCAGCACCAAAAGAGATTCGGAAGGAAATTTCTACGAAGACAACCACCTCGAAGGCAATGTAGACATGGTTGCAGTGATTCAAGAAGTATTAATCTGGCAGGAAAAACGAAAAAAAAGAATTCCAATGCGGCCAGACCATGGGCATCAACTCCTAGATGACTTACATAAAAAAACAGCAAATCCTGGATATACCGCTATCGGAAGACTGAAAGGACTTGCCGAACTCCGAGGAGTGGAAGAAGCCTTGGTATGGGTAGCAAACAAGCAGCAATGAGGCTAGTCGAAACCAACTCCTTAAAAGCAACATAAGGTTATGAAGTCGGAAAAAGAAAAAATGCTCGCTGGCGAATTGTACCAGGCCTCCGATCCGGAGTTGGTCCAAGAAAGGCTACATGCGAGAGAATTACTGCAATTGCTAAACTCCTCTACACCGTCTGAACCAGAAAATCGAGTAGCACTCCTTCGAAAACTTGTAGGCAAGGCTGGAAAAAACCCTTGGATCGAAGTCCCCTTTTATTGTGACTACGGCTACAATATTCAAATGGGCGAAGATTGCTTTTTCAATTTCAACTGTGTGGTGTTGGATGTTTGTTCGGTACAACTTGGGGACCGAGTATTTATAGGACCAGCTGTTCAAATCTATACAGCCACACATCCACTTGACGCGCAGACCCGAGGTGAATTTTGGGAATATGGAAAACCAATTACCATCGGCTCAGACGTATGGATTGGAGGAGGTACAATAATTTGTCCAGGGGTCAAGTTGGGTGACCGGGTGGTGGTTGCGGCAGGTGCAGTCGTTACAAAAAGTTTCCCTTCAGACGTAGTTATTGGAGGAAATCCAGCAAAAATAATCCGTTATTTAACTCCCAAAGAATAATCCATGGCTACCTTCTATTCCAAAAGAGATCTGCATTTCCAGTTGTTTGAAAATCAAAATTGCTTGGAGCTCACGCAGTATCCCTACTTTTCTGACCATTCCAAGGAAACCTTTGCCTTGGTATTGGATGCTGCCGAGCAAATTGCAGAAAAATCATTATTCCCCATATTCAAGGAAATGGACCGGAATGAACCCCAATTGGAAAATGGGGTAGTAAAAGTTCATCCCCAAATGAGGGCCATCATCCGACAGTTTGGAGCCGATGGCTGGATCAATGCGATTTTTCCCTACGAAGAAGGTGGGCAGCAACTTCCTTGGACGCTGCATCTGTCTGCAGGATTTATCCTACAGGCAGCCAATTATTCAGCCAGTGTGTTTCCATTTTTGACGACAGGAGCAGCAAACTTGATTCGAACCTTTGGTTCTTCCGCCCTCCGAGATGCCTACACCCCAAAAATGTATACGGGTGAATGGCAGGGAACCATGGCACTGACCGAACCGGATGCAGGAAGTTCTTTATCTGACTTGACTACACTAGCGGCACCCACGTCAAAGGAGGGTGTTTATTCGATACGAGGACAAAAAATTTACATTTCTGCAGGAGACCACGATGCTTGTGACAATGTCATTCATTTGATGCTCGCCCGAATTGAAGGGGCACCAGCGGGAACAAAAGGCATCTCCTTGTTTGTGGTACCAAAAATTAGATTGGATGGTACTCCAAATGATGTACTGACTCAGGGAATTTACCATAAAATGGGCTACAAGGGCGCACCGATCGTCCACCTGATGATCGGAAGTGAATCCGCTTGTGAAGGCTACCTGGTTGGGGAAGCGCATCAAGGATTAAAGTACATGTTTCAGATGATGAATGAGGCTAGATTGGGAATCGGTATGAATGCGACAGCCATTGCTGCTGCAGCCTATCAAACCTCCTTAGCTTATGCCAAGGTTCGTCCTCAAGGGAGAAATATTAGCGATAAGGAACCCAATCGACCACAGGTCCCTATCATCCAACATGCAGATGTGAAGCGCATGCTTTTGTTTCAAAAAAGCATTACAGAAGGGTCATTGGCCTTACTTATCTTCTGCGGTCTTCTTGGGGACAAGTTATCCCAAGAATCTGAACCTCAGAAAAAAGCAGAAATGGAAGCACTATTGGACTTATTAATTCCAATAGCCAAAAGTTATCCTTCTGAAATGGGTGTTCAAAGCACTTCTATGGCTATTCAAGTACTTGGAGGTGCGGGATATACTACTGATTTTCCTGTGGAACAGTATTACCGTGAAGCCAGAATCCATCCCATTCACGAGGGCACTACCGGCATTCATGGATTAGATTTATTGGGAAGAAAAATGCTACTCCATGAAGGATTGGGTTGGAAAATGCTCCAAAAAGAAATTCAATCCACAGTTAAGGAAGCGAAGTCTCTACCTGAATTGGGTGATATTGCGCAGACTTTTGAAAAGTATGCCCAAGAATTCGCCTCAGGCACTACACAACTTATGTTTAAACGAAACCAAGGCCCAGAATACTACCTAGCGGATGCTACCCTTTTTCTAGAAGGTGCAGGGCTACTCTGCATGGGTTGGATGTGGCTCAAACAAGCCATTACTGCTCAAAAAGCCTTAGAATCGGGGAGTAAGGAACAGGATTTCCATTTGGGGAAAATCGAAACAGCACGGTATACAGTAGCCTACGAACTCGTCAAGTTAAAAGGAATAGTGGAGCGATTTGGATCGACCAACTACCCTACCCTAACTATGAAAACCGACTGGTTTTAACGTACTTTTGTAAAGCACCGATAGAAGGTGTCATTTAAAGAAATGAGAAAGTGGCTGTTAGCACGGCAAATTCAAACCGGAAAAAAGGGTACAACCCAAACGTAGATGAAACGAATTTTAGTCAGTGGTGGAGCAGGGTTTTTAGGAAGTCACCTCTGTGATCAGTTGGTGGCAGAAGAAAATCAGGTCATTTGCCTAGATAATTTTTTTTCTGGTTCCGAACAGAACATCTCCCATTTACTTCCCTCCCCCAATTTCAAATTACTCGTTCAGGATGTCAGTATACCGCTTTCTATTGAGGTAGATGAAATTTACAATTTGGCATGCCCAGCCTCACCGCTACTCTACCAACGATTTCCCATCGAAACCTTCAAAGCATCCATCCTAGGATCATTGAACCTGCTTGAATTAGCTAAAACTACAGGCGCAAAGATTTTTCAAGCCTCGACATCAGAAGTATATGGGGATCCACAGCTTCATCCCCAACCCGAATCCTATTTTGGTAATGTGAACCCCATAGGACCTCGTGCCTGCTATGATGAAGGAAAGCGTGGAGCAGAAACCTTGTTTTTTGATTACCATCGAAAATTCCAAGTCGATATTAAAGTCATGCGCATCTTCAATACCTATGGCCCTCGAATGAGTGCCACAGATGGTCGAGTGGTCTCCAACCTAATCCTTCAGGCGCTTCAAGGGCAAGACCTTACTGTTTTTGGCGATGGTACACAGACCCGGTCCTTTTGCTATGTAGACGATACGGTACGAGCAATACACCTGCTGATGGACACCCCGAAAGAAGTCACAGGCCCAATCAACGTGGGGAATCCTACCGAATGCACCATTTTGGAATTAGCTACGCTCATTTTAGAGTTGACGGGCAGCAAAAGTGCAATTTCTTTTCTTCCTTCCGCAACAGATGATCCTGTCAAGCGTCAACCTACTATCGAATTGGCAAGACAAAAATTGTCATGGAAACCTGAACTAGGACTCAAAGAAGGCCTTCTCAAAACCATAGCCTACTTTGACTCGTATTTGAACTAAAATTCAGGTCATCAACAATCTTTTTCCTCTGAGAGGCTTATAAAAAGAATTAATTTCGCCCCATAAATCAACACTTATTCCCATCCATTATGCAGGATAATTTAATTGATCACCCAGGTATCATCATTGGTTTTTCTGTTGCAGTCCTATTCATGCTTTTACTTGACTTAGGCATCTTCAACAAAAAGAAACACGTCATATCAAATCAGGAGGCAGCCATTTGGTCCATCGTGTGGATTGGCTTATCCATGATTTTCAGTATTTTTATTTACATCGCTACCGCCGAAACCTCAGGTTTGGAGAAATTTTCCCAGTATCAAGCTGCCTATTGGATTGAAAAGGCGCTATCGGTAGACAATCTTTTCGTTTTTATTCTAGTATTTGGGTATTTCAATGTTCCTCGAGACTTACATCATAAAGTCCTTTTTTGGGGCATCATTGGAGCTCTGGTCATGCGTGCCATCTTTATTTTTGCGGGTGTTGGATTGATTAATCTCACCTTTTTGCCTGAGATGAATTTGTTTGGGCAGGATGTGAAAATCAATGCAGTCCTGACCATTTTCGGAATCTTCCTAATTTATGCAGGCATAAAATCTTGGTTTGCTAATGATAAGGACGACCATGAAAAAGACTTTAGCAAAAGCCCAGGAGCCCAGGTAATCCATAAGCTTTTTAAAGTCAGTAAGGAGTACAATGGAGGTAAATTCTTCACCATTGAAAATGGAGTAAAAATGGCTACTCCCCTTTTGGTCGTTGTAGCAGTAATTGAATTTACAGATTTGATTTTCGCGGTGGATTCCATTCCAGCGATTTTCGCCATTGCCCCAAATGATCCATTTATCCTCTATACGTCCAATATTTTTGCGATTCTCGGACTACGTTCCTTGTATTTTCTTTTGGCCAATTTCATCCACATGTTCAGCCGATTGAAGTTTGGCTTGGCCCTAATTTTGGCATTTATCGGGTTCAAGATGATCATTGCTCCATTCTACCATATTTCTTCTCCGCTATCACTTTCTATTGTTGGCGGTGTGTTGATCATCTCGGTAGCCGCTTCCATCTTGTTTCCAATCAAGGAAGAAGCCAAAGGTTGATCCAAAAAAAAGACCGCTTAATGGCGGTCTTTTTTTTTTAATATCCCAAGGTCTTTAGCATACTTTCTTCTTTCTGATCTGAGGCAAACAACCAGTGCTTCACTTCTCCGTTTTCATCACGATCGATAAGCACATGCTTAGGAGCAGGAATCAAGCAATGTTGAATCCCTCCATAACCACCGAGAGACTCTTGGTAGGCACCCGTATGGAAAAAGCCAATGTACTGCTGCTTTTTTTCTACCAGCTTCGGTAAATAGATATTGAATTGGTGCGCTTCCGAATTGTAATAGTCCATGCTGTCGCAAGTCAGACCTCCCAAGGAAATGTTATGGTATTCTTCTTCCCAGTTATTCACTGCTAGCATGATGTATTTTTGATTCAATCCCCAGCTATCTGGGAGCTGAGTAATGAAGGAACCATCAATCATGTACCATAATTCCTTGTCGTTCTGAAGTTTTTCCTCTAGAATCGAGTACAACACCGCTCCACTCTCTCCTACGGTATAACTTCCAAATTCAGTAAAAATATTGGGCTCCGTGGTATTGTTTTTCGCACACATCCACTTGATGTTTTTGACGATCTGATCGGCCATGTACTGGTAGTCGTAATCAAAAAACACGTTGGTCTTGATAGGCCAACCTCCTCCAATATCCATGGAATCCAAACTAGGTGCCACACGCTTTAACTCCACATACTTTTGAATGAATCGCGTCAATTCAGACCAATAGTAGGCCGTATCCTTGATGCCTGAATTGATGAAAAAGTGGAGCATCTTGAGGCTCACCTGTGGATTATTTTTGATTTTTTCTTCGTATAAAGAAATGATATCGTTGTAACGCACTCCCAATCTGGAGGTATAAAATCCAAATTTAGGTTCTTCATCCGAAGCAATGCGAATGCCCACCTGAAATGGAACTTTCACATGCTCCA
>CAYNIK010000079.1:0-6166 GCA_964397145.1 uncultured Limnohabitans sp. | reverse complement strand
ATCCAAGCCATCCAAACCATTATCGATACCTGTGGCGCATCTGGCCCAAAGGATATGGGAAAAGTAATGGGACTGGCAAGCAAGGAACTGGCAGGGAAAGCAGATGGCAAAGTCATCGCCGAACAAGTTAAAGCACTATTATCCAAGTAACTTGGAACCGGTGGATGTGGTCATCCTTCTCCTCCTGGGTTTGGGAGCGTACGAAGGGTACAAAAAAGGACTTTTGATGAGTGTTTTAGGGATCTTTGGCTTTATACTGGCCATCGTGCTGGGCATTTATTTCATGGAGTTTGTAGGAAATTGGCTAGCCACAGAGACGGAGCAAAAAGCCTTAGCACTTCCTGTGGTCGCTTTTTTATTGATTTTTTTTGGAACACTCTTTTTGATTCAACTCGTAGGTAGGGCTTTAAAAAAAATGTTAGGTCTAGTCCTTTTGGGCGGGCTTGATAGCCTTGGCGGAGCAGTTTTAGGAGTTGTTCGAATGGGATTTTTTATCAGCTTGCTGATCTGGGTCTTGGGTAAACTAGAGCTGGAATCTCTCAAAAATTGGGAAGCGAATAGCGATTACCTTGCGTTTATTGAGCCGCTCACCCCAGAAGTACTCGAACTATTGGATCCGATTCTTCCTTCAGTAAAGGAGGCAAGTCAAGAGTTGATGGAACAGATTGAAGTAGGTACAAACTAAAAAAGCTTTCTCAAGAGAAAGCCTTTTGTAGTAGAGTTCATTAATTACCTTAAATCAATCACTTCAATCCCGGGATGTTTTTTAACATCAAAGGTGAAGTAACTCAGAGGAAGGCTAGGTGCAGCCTTCAAATTTTTGAAAGAATAGGAAAACACACCTCCCTGACCATCCAACATTTCCCAACCCAAAAGCTGCTGGGTTGCTTTCTCAATGAGCAAGCGAACTTGCTTGAAAGGGGCGTTGGATTTCACGGCAGTCAATTCCACAATGGAGATGGGCTTTCCTTGATAGGTTTTGTCAGCCAATAGCTTGTAATTAAATCCTGACTGATACAGTTTGTAAATATTAGAGGGGGTCAACTCGCCTTCCATCCCAGCTGCATCATTGATGGTGACCTCCTTGTATCCGCCCGTTTGAATGAAGGTCCAAACGGTGTTGCCATCGTTGTAAATTTCTTGATCAGGAAGTTTGAGTCGGTATTTATCTCCAAGAACTGCTACTTCTCCACTTTGACGGTCACTTGCTCCTGCTTCGTCCTGGAAGGTGTATTCAAAGCTTGCAGTAAAGCCCTTCATGCTTTGAAATTTCTGGCTCATGGCATCCAAGACTACTTTTGCCTTGGGGTCTTTTTGCGCTTGACTAGGTGCAGCAAGAAGGTTGGAAACTAAAAGTGCAAAAAACAGAAATTTAAGTTTCATGGAGAGGTCTTCCAAAATCTATGAGTATCGCTTACAGACTACTCAATAACCGTTCCAAACTCACTTCGTCCTGAATTAAAACCTCTCGGGCCTTGGATCCCTCAAAAGGTCCTACTACTCCTGCTGCCTCAAGCTGATCTACAATTCTACCTGCTCGGTTGTATCCAAGCTTCAATTTTCGTTGAATTAAAGAAGTGCTTCCTTGCTGGTGAAGTACAATCAATCGTGCCGCCTCATCAAACAAGGGGTCACGGTCAGACAAGTCCACATCCACGCCTCCCCCTTCACCATCTTCGCCTACAAATTCAGGCAGAAGGTAGGCAGAAGAATACCCTTTTTGCTCGCCTATCCAATCACAAACCGCATCCACCTCTGGAGTATCTAGGAAGGCACATTGGATACGAGTCATTTCAGAACCAACAGACAGAAGCATGTCGCCCATGCCGATCAATTGATCTGCTCCTCCAGCATCCAAAATGGTACGTGAGTCAATTTTGGAAGTGACCCGGAAAGAAAGTCGAGCAGGGAAGTTAGCCTTAATTACACCCGTGATCACATTCACCGAAGGGCGCTGGGTAGCGACAACCAGGTGAATCCCAATCGCACGTGCCAATTGTGCCAAACGGGCAATTGGAGCTTCAATTTCCTTTCCTGCTGTCATCATCAAATCCGCCAACTCATCGATGACCAATACGATGTAGGGCATGAAGTAATGCCCATTTTGTGGGTTCAACTTGCGCGCGATAAACTTGGCATTGTATTCCTTCAAATTTCGGCATCCGGCCTCTTTGAGCAAGGTGTAGCGGTTATCCATCTCAATACACAAGGAATTGAGCGTGTAAATCACCTTCTTGGTATCGGTGATAATTGCTTCCTCCGCTCCTGGCAGCTTGGCGAGAAAATGACGTTCAATCTTGTTGAAAAGGGTCAACTCTACCTTTTTCGGATCGACTAAAACAAATTTCAACTGTGAAGGGTGCTTCTTGTAAATCAAGGAAGCCAAAATCATGTTGAGTCCAACCGACTTTCCTTGACCCGTTGCCCCTGCCATCAACAAGTGTGGCATCTTTGCCAAATCGGCCACAAACACTTCGTTGGAGATGGTTTTCCCTAGTGCTATCGGCAAGTCCTTGTCGGACTTCATGAATTTTTCAGTTCCTAGCACTGCGCGCGCAGGTACTAGTTCTCGGTTCTTGTTGGGCACCTCAATGCCTATGGTTCCTTTACCAGGAATCGGGGCGATGATTCGGATCCCTAATGCCGCCAAACTCAAGGCAATGTCATCTTCCAAGTTTTTGATCTTGGAAATTTTTACCCCCGGGTTAGGGACAATTTCATACAAGGTAACAGTAGGACCAATGGTCGCTTGAATGCCTTGAATGCCGATCTGGAAATTCTCAAGGGTGGTTACGATTTTGTCCTTGTTTTCTTCAAGTTCTTGACGTGAAACAGTGACCTTCTTTACATCGTATTCGTTGAGCAAGTCTATGGTCGGATACTTGTAGCGCGGCAGATCTAAGGTCGGATCATAGGGGTCCAAATTTTCCACCTCTTCTGCAGTTTTTTCTTCTTCGGGACCTTTCTGAACAGTGAAATTTCCATCTCGGAGAATTACCTGATCTTCTACTTCATCCTCCAGTAAATTCACTTGAGGAACATCAAAAAGGTCGTCTTCCACATCTTCTGGAACTAATAAAGGCGGAGCTACGGGTACAGGGGGCTCCTCAACCAAACCGAAGTCAACCTTGTCTCCGGCCATCGGAAGATTAGGGTCCTCTGATTTTACCTCCCAGCCAGTGCCATCATCTTCAAACTCCTCTTCTTCCGGTTCCTTTGTTTCAAAAGGAGAAGGAATACCCGAATCAAACTCATCATTGAGATTCAACTCATCTGCAGGCTTTGGCCTGGGAGCAAACCAATTGAGCTGTTGGATACCATAAAATAGGATGATAAAAATGAAAAGGGTTCCTGCAATTAGTAGCCAAGTCCCCATTCCTAGAAAGTCATAGGAAAGCCTAGCCAGTTCGTATCCCAACCCCCCAGAGAGAAAACTCCAATTTGAATAGCCATCTACCAACATTCCCGCATAACCTGTTACCAAGCCAATCCATGCCGTAAAAAATAAGGCAAAAAGCGAATAGCGGGTTAGGGAATACAAGGAGAGCTTGAATGTCCAACGGAAACCTACCAAAAACAAAAATGGAGGGAAGAGAAAAGCTGCAATCCCAAACCAGCGGAAAATCATCCAATGTGCTGCTTGAGCTCCTAGATAGCCCAGCCAGTTTTTAGATTCCTTGGCAGCATCGCGAACGGCCTGGTCTGGATTATTCATGACCAAACTCTGATCTTGAGGGCCATTCATCAAGTAGGAAGCAAAGGCAACCCCCAGAAAAATACTGATTGAAATCAAAATAATTCCGAAAGTAATCCCTACCTGCTTGGTTTCGATCTTCCCGATAGAAAAGGAAGGCTTTTTGGGTTCCGGGCTCGGCTTAGGTGCGCTATCAGCTTTTTTTCGAAACGTATTGGTCTTGGGTGATTCAGATGCCATTTGCAGATAAAATACGGAGGTTAATGTTAGCCAAAAGTGAGAAGAATGCCAACTTACTTCGAGATTTTGAGTAAGAGACCTTTCTTGATTCTTTTGATTAAAGAAGGGCCCTCATAAATCATGCCTGAGTACACTTGGACTAGGCTTGCTCCGGCTTCCAACTTCTCGATGGCGTCTTTTGCGGAGAATACTCCCCCCACCCCTACAATTGGAAAAGCGCCCGCGGACTGCTGATGAAGGTAACGAATGACTTCCGTGCTTCTTTTTTCCAAGGCCTTACCACTTAGCCCTCCAGCGCCAATACGCTCTAGTTTTTGAGGATCAGTCTGCAAATTTGATCGGTCCAAGGTGGTATTGGTCGCAATCACCCCCTCAATTTGCGTTTCACGGACGATTTCGATGATGTCATCTAACTGTCCATTGGACAAGTCAGGTGCAATTTTAAGTAAAATGGGCTTGGGCTTTGGATGTTTGGCATTGGCCTCCTTGACCCCAAGCAAGAGCTTTTTCAATGGCTCCTTTTCTTGAAGATCACGCAAGTTGGGCGTATTGGGCGAACTAACATTCACTACAAAGTAATCTACATAAGGGTGCAAGGCTTCTAGGCAAAACAAATAGTCAGCAAGCGCCTCTTCATTTGGAGTCACTTTGTTCTTGCCAATGTTTCCCCCAACGATCACTGAAGATTTTCTTTTTTTCAGTCGCTCAATCGCACCCAGTACCCCACCATTGTTGAAGCCCATACGGTTGATCAAAGCCTCGTCCTCAGGTAAGCGAAAAAGTCGGGGTTGAGGATTGCCTTCCTGAGGCTTGGGAGTAAGTGTACCGATCTCGATAAAGCCAAATCCCAGCATCGCCATCTCGTCAATAAGCTTTGCATCCTTGTCAAAGCCAGCTGCCAGGCCAATGGGATTTGAAAATTTCAACCCAAACACTTCCCGCTCCAATCGGGGATCTTCCAACTTGAAAAGGGAATGAAGGATGGGCTTCAGCAGAGGAAAGTTAAAGGCCCAATTAATCAGCCTAAAGGTAAAGTGGTGAGCCGATTCGGGCTGCTGTAAAAAAAGGATGGGCTTGATGAGCTGCTTGTACACGAGAGGATTCAGCTTGGGGTTAACACAAAGAGATTGAGCTTAGGTCGAGTTAATTTAAATTTCGAAAACCTAGGAATCAAAAAGAAACCGGCCCAATGACCGGTTTCCTGAGGTTATGATTTAAGACTGTAATTTGGTGCTTCGCGGGTTACACTTACATCATGCGGGTGAGACTCTTTCACACCTGCAGTAGTGATCTTGACAAACTTGCCATTGACCTGAAGGTCTTCGATGGTTTTGGTGCCACAGTAGCCCATTCCTGCTTGCAAGCCTCCGACCAACTGGTACAATACTTCAGCTACCAGTCCTTTAAATGGCACTCGGCCTACAATCCCTTCTGGAACTAATTTTTTGATATTGTCTTCGGCATCTTGGAAATAGCGGTCTTTGGAACCAGATTCCATGGCTTCCAAGGAACCCATACCGCGGTAACTCTTGAATTTTCTGCCTTCAAAAATAATCATCTCTCCTGGCGCTTCTTCCGTGCCGGCAAGCAAGGAACCAATCATGATGGAGCTCCCTCCCGCTGCGATAGCCTTAACCAAGTCTCCAGAATAACGAATCCCTCCATCTGCAATCACCGGTACACCAGTACCTTTCAAAGCCTCTGCGCATTCAAATACCGCAGACAGCTGAGGTACACCCACGCCTGCAATGATACGGGTAGTGCAAATAGATCCAGGTCCTACTCCAACTTTCACGGCATCCGCACCTGCTTCGGCAAGTGCCACAGCGGCCTCAGGAGTAGCAATATTCCCTACGATCACTTCCAAGTCTGGGAAGGTCGCTTTGATTTTGCGACAGGTGTCCATCACTCCTTTGGAGTGCCCATGCGCGGTATCAATGGAAACTACATCCACACCGGCGTTTTTCAAGGCCTCCACGCGCTCGACGATATCGGCAGTGACACCAACAGCAGCACCTACTCGAAGTCGGCCAAACTCATCTTTGCAAGCATTTGGCTTGTCTTTTCGCTTTAAAATATCTTTGTAGGTAATGAGTCCAGTTAATTTGCCGTCCTCATCTACGATCGGGAGCTTCTCAATTTTGTGCTCTTGGAGAACTTCTTCTGCTTGCTCCAAGGAGATTCCCGACTTGGCAGTAATCAAGTTTTCCCGAGTCATGATTTCTCGAATCA
>CAYNIK010000078.1:0-6190 GCA_964397145.1 uncultured Limnohabitans sp. | reverse complement strand
ACCCTCGGAGCCGAAATCCGATATTCTATCCAGTTGAACTACGTCTGCGTACTAGTATTATAGCGCGGCTTTAACTCGCTCAGCGGCTTCCTTCAAGGTAATGGCCGAGAATACTTTCAAGCCTGAATCATCAATAATTTTTGCTCCTTCTGCAGCATTAGTTCCCTGAAGACGTACAATGATGGGAACGCGAATATCTCCGATGGATTTGTAAGCCTCTACCACACCATTGGCGATACGGTCGCAACGAACGATACCACCAAACACGTTGATTAGGATTGCTTTTACGTTCGGGTCCTTCAAGATGATTCGGAAGCCTGCCTCAACTGTAGTTGCATTCGCTCCTCCTCCCACATCTAAGAAGTTGGCAGGCTCACCACCAGAAAGTTTGATCATGTCCATGGTGGCCATGGCAAGACCTGCTCCGTTAACCATGCAGCCCACGTTACCATCCAATTTCACATAATTGAGTCCTGACTCACCTGCTTCTACTTCCAAAGGATCTTCTTCAGCCAAGTCTCTCAATTCTGCCAATTTAGGTTGACGGTAAAGTGCGTTATCATCTACGTTCACCTTAGCATCTACTGCCAAAATCTTATCGTCAGACGTTTTTAGCACTGGATTGATTTCAAATTGAGAGGAGTCTGTAGCAACATAGGCCGTATACAACGAGCTAATGAACTTCACCATTTCCTTATGAGCAGTACCGCTCAATCCTAATTTGAAAGCGATTTTTCGTGCTTGGAAGCCTTGCAATCCTACTTTAGGATCGATCCATTCCTTGATAATTTTCTCTGGATGGTGCTCAGCGACTTCCTCGATGTCCATACCCCCTTCGGTAGAAGCCATGATCACATTGGAACCAGTGGCTCTATCCAAAAGGATAGATAGGTAATATTCTTTGGGTTCAGATGCTCCAGGATAATAGACATCCTCAGCGATCAAAACTTTATTTACTTTTTTTCCTTCAGCACCTGTTTGGATAGTGACCAAAGTTCCTCCTAAGATGGCAGCAGCTTTTTCTTTCACATCCTCCAATTTCTTGGCAAGGACAACACCTCTGGATCCAGTTTCTTTCACCTCACCCTTACCTCTACCTCCAGCATGGATCTGTGCTTTAATCACGAACCAAGAAGTGCCTGTTTGTGCATTGAGCTTCACAGCAGCCTCATGTGCTTCTTCTGGGGTGCTGGCTACAATACCCTCTTGAATACGAACTCCGTATCCTTTTAATACCTCTTTAGCCTGATATTCGTGAATATTCATCTGTGGAAATTTTTGCCCGAAGATAAGCGGGTAAAGGCAATTTAACAAACTGGAATCCTCGATTTTTTGGAAAATAGCCTGTTAATTCCTGGATTAGAAGGATTTGTTTTACATTTAAAAAATCAAAATTCGGTAGCATGCTGATTGCCAAAGGAATTCATAAATCATACGGTTCGCTTGAAGTTCTGAAAGGAGTTGATTTGGAAATTTCCAAAGGAGAAATCGTTTCCATTGTAGGTGCTTCAGGGGCTGGTAAAAGTACCCTTCTTCATATTCTTGGGACCTTGGATCGACCTGATCAGGGCGAACTTTCTTTGAATGGGCAAAATTTAAAGGAACTCAAGGGAGATGCTTTGGCGGAGTTTCGAAATGCCCAAATTGGATTTGTGTTTCAGTTTCACAACCTACTACCTGAATTTACCGCATTGGAAAACATTTGTATTCCTGGATTTATTCAAGGCAGGGAAGAAAAAGAATTGAAGAAACGTGCTGAAGAATTGGCTGAGATTCTTGGGGTCCGGCATCGATTGGACCACAAGCCTTCCGAACTTTCTGGAGGTGAGCAACAGCGAGTGGCCGTAGCCCGTGCACTAATCAATAATCCAAGTTTGGTGTTTGCGGATGAACCTAGCGGGAATTTGGATACAAGCAATGCCAGAGCCTTGCATGATTTATTTTTTAAGTTGCGCGATACCTACAATCTTTCCTTTGTATTGGTGACCCACAACGAAGAGTTGGCGGCCATGGCAGACCGAAAAGTGGTCATGAAGGATGGACGAATTGAAGGCGCTATTTCTGCTTGAGTTGCTTAATCATGGCCGTTACATGTGCCTTATTTTCAAATAATCCTTGAAAAACTCCTGCGATTTGGTGATTGCTATCTAACAGGTAAGTTATCCGTGTAGGCATTTTGATCAAAGGAAGTAGCGCGTCGTAGGCTTTACAGACTTTACCTGATTCATCAGCGAGTAGCTCAAAAGGAAGGCGATGTGTCTTTTTAAATTTCTCATGCGTGGCCAGGGAATCTCGGCTGATCCCAAAAACAGGGATGTCCAGGTCGCGGAATGCGGCAAATTGATCTCTAAATTCACAGGCTTCAGTAGTGCATCCTGGTGTGAAGTCCTTTGGGTAAAAATAAAGAATGACGGATTTTCCAATCAGGTCTTTGGAAAGGGTGATGCTCCCCAATGTGGTCGCAACAAGCGTGAAATCTGGGGCTGGAGTTCCAATAGCTAGGGCCATACTAATTTTTTAATTAAAACAGTTTTGATTAGCGAAGGTTTTTAAACTACTCCCTTTTGCTAGGTCAAGCTAGGAAGAATCTTTTAGTTTTGTATATCAAATTCCCCACGTAGCACTTTGCCGTTGAAAATCAGCCCCGTACAGTCCATGCTTTTGGCAAGCGTATTTTTTGCGCTGATGAATGTGTCCGTCAAATTTATCCCACATATCCCGGCAATTGAAATTGTATGGTTTCGATCTGTTTTTAGCGCAGTATTTACTGTGTTAGTTTTGCGTCAAAAAGGAATTCCACTATTTGGAACACATAAGCTAAGCTTGGTAGCCAGAGGCATAGTCGGGTCTATCAGTTTAATTTTGTTTTTCTATACCCTCCAACGCATTCCCTTAGCTACTGCAGTGACCCTGCAGTACCTATCTCCCATATTCACCACGATTTTGGGCATTTTTATTTTAAAAGAGAAAGTACGGGCTAGGCAGTTTGTGTATTTTGGATTAGCCTTTGCAGGGGTGTTGCTGATTCAAGGAGTAGATCCACGAGTAGATGGTTTGAGTGCTGCGCTGGGATTGATTTCTGCGCTGGCTTCGGGAGTAGCCTACAACCTGATCCGTAAGTTGAAAGGAATTGAACATCCCATGGTGATCATATTTTATTTCCCCTTGGTGACCTTACCCATTGCCTCTGTGCTGATGTATTTTGAGTGGGTGACTCCCATGGGATGGGATTGGTTGATTTTGTTGTGGATTGGGTTTTGCACCCAAAATGCACAGTACTTTATGACCTTAGCCTATCAGTCTGGCAATGTGTCTCGAATTTCCAGTTTAAGTTATTTGGGAGTAGTCTATGCCTTGATTTTTGGGTTTTTGCTATTTGGTGAAACCTTCCCGATACCTTCTTACGTAGGGATGGTTATGGTATTCGTTGGCATAATTTTGAATTTACGGGTAAAATAGTTTGTAGTTTTGCAGTTCATTATTCTTCCTTTTTGATGAAAATCACCAAAGATCTCTACCAAAGCAACCTGGTCTTGCTGACGGATTTTTACCAACTGACTATGGCCTATGCCTATTGGAAGTCAGGAAAAGGGGAGCAAGAGGCCGTCTTTAACTTGTTTTTTAGGAAGAACCCCTTTGAAGGTGGATTTACGCTTGCAGCAGGGCTGGATTACGTGGTGGACTTCTGTAGAAACCTGCGTTTTGGTGAATCGGAATTGGATTACCTCCGTCAGATGAAGCAGAAGGACGGGACTCCCTTATTTGAGGAGGCATTTTTGTCCTATTTGAAGGACCTTAGATTTACCTGTGATGTGGATGCGGTGGAAGAAGGAACCGTGGTATTTCCCAATGCTCCTTTGGTGCAAGTGAAGGGCACGCTGATTCAATGCCAGTTGCTGGAGACCCCCTTGCTCAATATCATCAATTTTCAGACGCTCATTGCCACCAAGGCTGCGCGTATCAATTTGGCTACCCAAGGAGCACCTGTTTTGGAATTTGGATTGAGACGTGCGCAAGGCATTGATGGGGCGCTTGCTGCAAGTAGGGCTTCCTACATTGGAGGTTGTAGTTCTACCAGCAATGTGATGGCGGGGAAATTATTTGGAATCCCTGTTTCAGGAACCCATGCCCATAGCTGGATTCTTTCTTTTGATTCTGAATTGGAAGCATTTTATGCGTATGCCGAAGCCTTTCCTGACCATTGTGTGTTTTTGGTGGATACGTATGATACACTTACTGGTGTGAAAAATGCCATCCAAGTGGGATTAAGTCTCCGCCAGAAAGGGAAGGAGATGCTAGGTATTCGAATTGATTCGGGTGATTTGGCTTATTTTTCAATACAAGCGAGACAGCTATTGGACGAGGCCGGTTTTCCAGAGGCCAAGATTTATGCTTCCAATGATTTGGATGAGTACATCATTGCTTCGCTTAAATCTCAAGATGCTGCGATTGATGTATGGGGGGTTGGCACCAAGTTGGTCACTGCCTTCGATCAGCCTGCATTGGGTGCGGTGTATAAACTTTCTGCAGTTAAAAATGCTGTTGGAACCTGGGAGCCCAAGGTGAAAGTGTCCCAACAATCCTTGAAAATCAATATTCCGGGAATCCATAAAGTAAGACGTTACTTCAGTAAAGGGAAGGCTGTAGCGGATATGGTGTATTTGGAAGGTCAGGCCATAGATCCCAAAGGAATCATGATCATAGATCCGAATGATGCGACGCAACGAAAGCGCTTGATGCCTGCATTTTATGAGGAAGAAGAGCTATTGAAACCTATTTTTAGAAAGGGAGAATTGGTCTATGCACTTCCTAGCCTGCAACAAATCCGAGAAAGAGCGGGAGTACAATTGGAGGCTTTTGATAAAACACACAAGCGATTGACCAATCCTCACGTGTATCCTGTTGGTTTGGAAGAGCATTTACATCATTTGCGCATGGAATTAGTCATTGCTGCAAAAAATAGTCAAAATGATAAAGATGAGAACTGACACTGCCTTACTTCTAGTAGATGTTCAGCATGATTTCCTACCGGGGGGAGCATTAGCTGTTCCAAAAGGAGATGAGATTTTACCTGTCATTGCATGGTTACAACCCCAATTTGATCACCTAGTAGCCACTCAAGATTGGCATCCTGCGGATCATGGGAGTTTTGCTGCAAACCATCCCGGAATGCAGCCAGGTCAACAAATCGATTTGGAAGGCTTACCACAAATCCTTTGGCCAGTACATTGTGTGCAAGGTGCCTCGGGTGCTGATTTTCCAAGTACCTTGGATCGAAGCAGGTGGAAAGCAGTATTTCAAAAAGGGAAAAACTCGAAAGTGGATTCCTATTCGGGTTTTTTTGACAATGCCCGAAGAGGGGATACAGGACTTGGAGATTACCTCAAGCAGCATGGCATTCGACGGGTGTTTGTAGCTGGCCTTGCCTTAGATTATTGTGTGAAATTCACGGCAATGGATGCAAAAAGTTTGGGATTTGAAACCTTCCTTCTCACCGATGCCACCCGGGCAGTCAATCTGCAACCTGAAGATGGACAACGAGCCCTTGAAGAAATGAAAGCAGCAGGGATTACCTGTTTGGAAAGTAAAGATCTACCCAACTATGTTTAACTACGATCCTCAAAAGCAATATCCTAAGGAAACGGAAAGTCGAGTGGTAATCCGCTTTCAGGACTGCGACCCACTTCGACACTTGAACAATGCGAAGTATTTCGACTATTTTTTTAACGCTCGAGAGGATCAAGTGCCGAAGTTGTATGGATTGGAAATCATCGACCTAATTCGAGTGTACAAGGCGGCTTGGGTGGTGTATAACCACAACATTAGTTACATCAAACCAGCTATGGTAGGGGAGTGGGTTCGTATTTTCAGCCGAATTCTGTGGTACAATGACAATACCATTTTGGTGGAATATTACCTCACCGATGATTCCAAGACCCAGTTAAAAACTGTCCTTTGGTCTACCATGCGGTATGTATCTTTAGCGGAGGGAAAATCCATGAATCACGAAGGGGCGGTGGTCGACTTTTTAAAGGCGACTTCACTTCATTTAGATCCTGCTACGCTCGATATTCGAGATCGGGTGAAGCAGTTAAAGCGGGAATTGGAGCTAGGAGGCTGATCGTCTCATTCGGTATTCATCCCATAATCTCGTTCGACGAGGGCGATTCGCGTTTTGAACGCGGAATAC
>CAYNIK010000077.1:0-6195 GCA_964397145.1 uncultured Limnohabitans sp. | reverse complement strand
GAGAGGCTATTTCAGCCTGAGTTTCGTAAATCTCCATAATTGGGCTAAATTTACAGGAAATTTAGAATGTCAAGTGGTAAAAATTGGAAATATAGCGTTGGGAGACTTTCCGCTCCTGCTCGCCCCCATGGAGGATGTGAGCGACCCTCCCTTCCGTGCGGTATGCAAGCAAAATGGTGCAGATTTGATGTACACGGAGTTTATCAGTTCTGAAGGACTGATTCGTGATGCTGCCAAAAGCGTACAAAAATTGGATGTTTACGATTACGAACGCCCGGTCGGCATCCAAATTTTTGGAGCGGAAATTGAATCCATGCGCGAGGCTGCAGCCATTGCAGAAGCTGCAGGACCCGACATTTTGGACATCAACTACGGATGCCCCGTGCACAAAGTAGCCTGCAAGGGTGCTGGCGCAGGGATCTTGCTAGACATTGATAAAATGGTGTCCATGACCGCTGAGATCGTGAAGCGGGTCAATTTGCCCGTAACTGTAAAAACTAGACTGGGCTGGAGTCATGACACGATTCGGATCGTTGAAGTAGCCGAACGCCTCCAAGACGTGGGTATACAGGCAATTTCCATTCATGCTCGCACACGCCAGCAAATGTACAAGGGGGAGGCCGACTGGTCCTACCTAAATCTTGTCAAAGACAATCCTAGACTCCACATCCCGGTATTTGGAAATGGAGACATCGATAGCCCAGAAAAAGCTGCTGAATACCGAGCCAAGTACAATGTGGATGGGATGATGATTGGTAGAGCTTCAATCGGCTATCCTTGGATTTTTAATGAAATCAAGCATTTTTTTGCCACTGGCGAAAAGCTTACCGCTCCAGACCTAAAAGAACGGATTGCCGTAACCAGAAAACACCTTGACTTTTCCATCGAATGGAAAGGTGAAAAACAAGGCATTTTGGAGATGCGCAGACACTACACCAACTACTTCAGAGGCATGCCAAATTTCAAGCCATTCCGTACAGAAATGGTAACTGCAGAAAGCTATGGGGAAGTTCTATCGATCCTAGATCGGGTACAAGAAACCTATGCAGATTACGAATTTCAACCCTTGTAACGACCGGTTGTCCCTTTTCTAAAAAAACTTCCGAAAACTCTCGGTAATCTTGCTGAAACTAAATTTTTTAGTAACCAAACCACCAGGAATGTCTTCACCTACTTCTGAAAATTCGATTAAAAACTGGGCCTTACTGGTAGTACTTACGTTGATTTGGGGCAGCTCCTTCATCTTGATCAAGCGAGGTTTGGAAGTGTTTTCTCCCGGTGAAGTAGGCGCGTACCGAATGGTTGCCGCTGCAAGTTTACTCCTTCCTTTATCACTTCCCCGAATCAAGCAACTTAGCAAATTGCAGGTAAAGAATTTACTGATTACTGGCTTATTGGGCAGCTTTATTCCTGCATTCCTGTTTCCCATCGCTCAAACGCAGTTAAGCAGTTCGCTCACGGGGGTATTGAATGCACTCACCCCACTTTTTGTCGTCTTAGTGGGGGCACTTTTCTTCAATACGTCGATCACAAAAAGAAATGGTTTAGGCCTAGTTGTCGCCTTTTTGGGTGTTTTTATCCTGGTCACCTTCAAAGAAGGCGGAGGATGGGACTCCTTGACTGACATCAATGCCTATGCCTTGTATGTCATCGCGGCTTGTATCTGTTACAGCATCAATTTGCACTTCATCAAGTCCCGATTTACCAAACTCAAGTCTATCGAAATCTCTTCGATTTCCTTGCTGATGATTCTTCCTTTGGCCTTGCTATACTTGTTTGCAGGCACAGATTTTTCCTACAAAATGGCTACGCATCCTCGGGCTTGGGAGGCACTTGGTTACGTCACCATCTTGGGTATGGTGGGTACCGCTTCTGCCTTGATTCTTTTCAATATCATGATCAAAAGCGCAAGTCCATTTTTTGCCAGCTTAGTTACCTACACCATCCCTATTGTTGCCATTCTTTGGGGCGTTTTGGACGGGGAGGTGCTCCTCTTAGGACATTACTTTGGCATTGCTGCTGTGATCGTGGGAGTCTGGGTCGGAAATCGGAAGTAACCAAATTTCCATTTCTTAAATGATCAAAAAATCGCGCCTTTTTCGGCGAATTAATGGGCTATTCCTTTCTTTATTTTTCAACATTCATCCGCTGTCTCCAAGCAGCAGCAAGCATGGGCAATTGCTGATAAGATTTGATGCCCGCTTTGACTCCCTGCGATTTGAGAAAAAGGTCGTTGGACTTTCGGCTCAATTCGAGCCAAATCGGTGGATAGGCTTCCGTTGACTCTCGAATGGAAATCAGGTCTTGGACAATTCCTCTCGGAAGATTTTCCATCCAACACAGGGCCCCATCTGGGTCCATTCCATAATAATCTCGCAGTTGGTAACGAAGCAATAAGAGATGCGCTGCATACCGCAAAAGGGGTTCTTCTGCATGCGTGCAGACCACCCAGGCAATAAAATTGGCTTCCCCCTCGTCCGTAACCCCATAGCTATGTGCCATTTCATGGGCAATGGTAAAGGGCTTTTCTAGGGCGTGCAAACTAGGGTCCAAGTAACTTTCTCCCGTGTAGGGAAAGTAAATCCCAAGAATCCCCATGCTGCGCATGAATCCTTTAGGAGGAAACTGTTTGGTCCGCGGGTGACCGGTAAAATTCAAACCCAAAATCTCTAAATTCTCTTGCATCGCGCCACGCACTAGGTTCTCCAAATCGGCATAGTCCATCAAGTCAGTGAGGGCTACCGTATCCTGGCTGATGCGTCCTCTGTCTAGGGAGGCCAAGCGCTGGGTAAGTTCCATCTCCTGAGTCAATTGCCCCAAATCGAGGGGTTTTGGATGCAAGTCTAGCTGCAGAAAGATGGGGGTGCGCTGGTAGTTGTACCCCCAGAGGAGGAGAAAAAAGAATACCAAACCGCCTACACCATTGGCAGATGCTTGCAACACATATTTTCCTCGCTTTTTCCCTCCTTCCAAACGAAAAAAACGACGTACAAAAATCACTAAAATCCCTCCGGTTAGGCCGATAAATAGGTAAACTGTTGGGAATGGCAAATACCCCAAACTAAGGTCAATGCCATTTCGGATGGCAGGAAATAAAGTTCGGGAATAGTAATAATCAGTGAGCGCAGGAAATAATCCAGCAAGCACTCGAAGACCAAGTGCTAGTAGCCCTAGGAAGGCCCAGGTCCAGTTGGATCTAACCATGTTGCAAAGGCTTAGACGCCTTCAGCCTGAACTTCCTTCACCTCTGGAAGCATCCGCGTCAGTAGGTTTTGAATACCTGCCTTCAGCGTGACGGTGCTGGAAGGACATCCTGAACAAGAGCCTTGCAAAAGCACTTTTACCACCCCATCCGCGAAGGAATGAAATACAATAGCACCCCCATCTTGCTCTACGGCAGGGCGGATGTATTCGTCGAGAATCCCTTTAATTTTTTTCACAATCTCGGAGTCGTCGGCATCAAAAAGAGGGTCCTTGGTGACCACTACTTGCACCGCCTTTTTTCCGGATTCGAGATATTGGCGAATGTGGTCTCGGAAGATGGTCTGTACCTCTGCCCATTCTACCTCCTCCGATTTGGTGATGGTCACAAAGTTGGAGGCAATAAAAACGCGCTGCACCGCAGCAAAATTAAAAAGCTCCTTGGCTAGCTGGCTTGCTTCAGCACTTGCTGCATCAGGAAAATCATAACTGATCCCCTCTTCCACCAACATAAAATTGGCCACAAACTTGAGGGAATTGGGGTTGGGATTAGCCTCCATGTAGAGGTGAACAGGTCTTGCTTGTGCTTGTAGCATGGGATTGAAGTTGAATTACTAGCAAAAACCAATTTTGGCTTCAGAAGTTCCGTGTAGATTGATATTTAATTTAATTTTTTGGCAGCTTTCCTTTGGCTGCATACCAAATGCCTCCGTACAGATGCTTCAAAAATTCGGCGTCCTCCCAGACAGCATCCACGTGACCCAGCGCAGTGTAAAACACGCGGCCGCCATCAAACTCATGGTACCAAGCCATCGGGTGAAACGCACCCATGGCCTTGGCGGGCTGATAGGTAGTTTCATCGGCTTGGATCAACACCTTCAGGTTTGGATTCAAGTCTTTGAATTCATAGAGCTCATCTGTCCACAACCAATTTTCAGGGAGGTGCCAAGTAGCAGGATGTGTACGGTCCACCACCTGTAGACGAAGTGTCTGCTGGCGTGGATGGGCTAAAAAATAGCCCCCAATGAGCTGGTTGTACCAAGGCCATTCGTACTCGGTATCTGTAGCCGAGTGAACACCGACTACCCCTTTACCGGATTGCACAAACTTTTGGAAAGCGGCTTTCTGACCCTCATTAAAGATGGTTCCCGTGGTACTCATCAAAACCACCACATCGTATTTGGCAAGGTTCTCATCTGTAAACTGGGTAGCATCCTCGGTGGTGTGTACCGAAAAAACGTGCTTCTCACTCATTTTTTTCAAGGCCATCACCCCATTGGGGATAGATTGATGCCTGAATCCAGTGGTTTTGGAAAAAACTAACACACGAAACTGCCCGCCCTGCTGGGCGTAGGAAGCCAAGTTGAGGCATAGTAGTAGCCCCGCGGCAAGAAGAATGGTTTTGAAGAAGTTCATGGGTCTTTTCAGTGAATTGGCAATTATTTAGTTAATCAAAGTGAATTTTTCACCTGCTTTTTGGCGTGAAAAAGCATTAAAATGCCACCATTCACTTCCTATTCCAGAAAATCCTGCCCCTTTCATTACTTTTCTCAAGATCTCCCGATTGGCCACGTGCGCCTTGGTGATTTTCTTTTCCGCCAACATCTGCAGCTCTTGATCTGGATAGGCAGGATACCCAAAGTAGTCGTAAGGAGTCCCCATATCCAAGGGCTTTCCTGATTTTAGGTCTACAATTGTCAAGTCTACGGCCACTCCATAGTTGTGAAGCCCCCCAATTTTGGGATCAGATACATAGAGTGGCTTGATGCTATCCGGCTTGTCCAAACCATCCCATAAAATCTGTTGCACACTCAACGGACGTACGCCATCATAAACCAGTAGGCTCAAGTTGGGGTAGTCTTTTTGTAGGGATTCCTGTGCCTTTGCAAGCATCTGAGCCGCTTCAGGATGAAGGTAGCAGCGAACCAAATCCCCATATACATCTTGCTGGAAAAAGTTGTCTTCCGTAGAATATTTTAACTCTACTTGAATCCCAGGAATTACCTCTGAAATATCGACCATACCTTGCTCGATCAGCTTTCTTTCTAAAGCAGGGAGTGTGGATTCTAGGGAGTCCTGAGTAGTCTTTTTTTCTTGCGACAAGGAATCTAGTTGATTTTCCCCTTCCTTTTTTTCATCAGTTTTCGGTGTAGAACAGGCCAACAACAGGCCTACCATCAGGTAACTTATTTTTTTCATAATGCTGTTTTTTTGTTAATCACGGTAGCAGAAGCTTGAGCGGTAGGAAGCACGACTACATCTGCAAGGACTACATGAGGAGGACGAGTAAGGGCAAATTCCACAATATCGGCAATGTCTTGCGCGACTAAGGGTGCATAGCCTTTGTAAACTGTTTCTGCTCGCTGAGAATCTCCTTTAAAGCGAACAAGGGAAAACTCCGTTTCCACCAATCCTGGATGTACACCCATGACTTTAATTCCGAAGGGATTTAAATCCATGCGCATGCCATTTGTCAGGGCATCGACCGCATGCTTAGAGGCACAATAGACATTTCCATTGGGATACACTTCCTTCCCTGCAATGGAACCAATATTGATGATGTGACCAGAATTACGCTGAGTCATACCAGGGATAATGGCTTTGGAAACATACAATAAGCCCTTGACATTGATGTCAATCATGGCATCCCAGTCTTCTATATTGCCCGTTTGAATGGGATCCAAGCCATGCGCATTGCCTGCATTGTTGATCAACACATCAATGGAAGCCCAATCCGAAGGTAGATTCGTCAACAGCCGATCCACTTCTTCCCGATTACGTACATCAAAAACTAGAGGCAAAAATCGAACCCCTTCTGGAAGCTCCTGACGCAGCTCCTCCAAGCGTTCAGCTCTTCTTCCTGTTGCGATGAGATCATAGCCCATCTTGGCCACAGTCAATGCGCAAGCCCATCCAATTCCGGAGCTGGCACCAGTAACCAATGCAATTTTATTTTTCATGTGTACAAGATAAGAGGAATGGAAAAACTTGTTG
>CAYNIK010000076.1:0-6237 GCA_964397145.1 uncultured Limnohabitans sp. | reverse complement strand
TGTGGTGGTAGCAGCTGTGGTTGCAAGCAAGGAAGGGGAACTGCCAGATGGAGTACAACCCATCCAGAAAACTGAAGGCTAACACTGCCTTTCCCGAGAATAAAAAAAGTCCCGATTAATTCGGGACTTTTTTTATTGCTTGTAGGACCTTAAAAAATCAACCATCCGCCCAAACTCTTCGTCGGTGATGGCAGGGAAATTGGCTACCCGAAAACTAGAAGCTTTGAGTGGACCATAGCCTCCTCCCAACTGGATACCTACCAATTCTGCTGCTTTCTTAACCGCTACGATTTCTGGTTCGGATGCAGCAATAGCCGCTACAGTAGTACTACGAGTGGATGGATTATCTACCAGGAGTTGGAAAGTAGCAGAGGTTTCAATCGTCTGCTCCAATACCTCCATCCGTTTGCGCAATCTCGCATCCACTTGAGCAATGGGGTCTAGGTCTTGAAGTACGCGGTACAGCAGATAAATACCCAGCACGTTTGGGGTGTAATGGGTCTGGTAGTTGGCAGCATTTTCTAGCATAAAGCTAAGGCTGTTGTATCGGCCTTTTTCTCCTTTTCGAGCTACCTTTTCTTTGGCTTTGCCCGAAAGTAAAAGAATCCCTAAACCTGCTGGTAAGCCAAAGCATTTCTGTACGGAGGCATACCAGACATCTGCCAAGGAAAAATCTAGGGCAATCCCCCCCATGGAAGAGGTGGTATCCACCGCGATCATCTTTTCCGGAAAGCGCTGTCCAAGCTTTTGAAGCACCGACATGGGTACTTGGGAAGCATTGGCTGTTTCATTTTGCGTCACCGCAATCAGATCAACCTCAGGTCCTATTTGCAATTGATCCACTGGAATGGATTCATTGGCAGCTAACTTATGCCCTTGGGTAGTAGGAAGAATGTACTGCGCATACTCCAACCATTTTTTACCAAAAGAACCCGAATACAAATGGTAGCTGGACTGCTCTACCAGGGACTGGGAAATAATCTCCCAGCTTTCTGTGGCTGAAGAGGTAAAGAGTAAGGTAAAATCAGCTGGAACTTGGAGCTTTTCTCGAAAAAGCTTCTCGGTATCTCGATACAAATTCATAAACACCGCACTGCGGTGGTTGGCACTTAGGACCCCTTGCGCATAGGCATCTTGAAGGTACTGGGGAAGTGCATCGTAGACCTTGGAAGGTCCTGGAGCAAAAGTGATCATCGGCTTGCCGTAGTTAGAAAATACTGTACTGCCAGCGCATAGCCGGTTAATCCTAGGCCAGCAATCATGCCCACACAGGACTTGGAAAGAATGCTTTTGTGGCGAAACTCTTCGCGCTTGTACAAATTGGAAATGTGTACCTCCACGGTAGGCGTGGTGACCGCCGCTACTGCATCGGAAAGGGCTACTGAGGTATGTGTGTAGCCTCCTGCATTCAAAATAATACCATCGAAAGAAAAGCCTACCTCTTGAATTTTATTGATCAATTCTCCTTCCACATTGCTTTGAAAATAGGAAAATTCTACCTCGGGAAACTGAGACTGAAGCTCTACAAAATAGCTTTCAAAAGATTGACTCCCGTACACCTCGGGTTCTCGTTTGCCGAGCAAATTGAGGTTAGGACCGTTGATTACCTGAATTTTCATGCGTACATCAAGAAGAATTGTCTATAAAGGTATTGACTCCAATCAAGCTTGCCAAAGCTTCCTTCAAGGAGTTTTTGACTTGCGCTCCTTGACACGAAACAAGTAGGCCACCGTAAATTCCAAGTTGGTCGAACTCATATCAAAAATTCGATCCTGAGACTCTGGATTGGTAAAGTCGTAGGCAAAGCGTGCTTCCGCAGATAAAGTGGATTTGCCAAAGAGTTTGGAAATCCCAGCTCCCCCTGTTAATCCATACATCCGCTTGTTTGGCGTATCTGCAGGCTGTCCAAAAGTAGGAAGCTCTTTCGGGAAAGCGCCGGCATACTCCCTTGTAATGTCTTCGGCCTGTCTTAGCACCCCGAAGTGCGGACCAAATTTGATTTGAAATCTTCCTGAGCGACCAGCAAAAATGCTGGCTAACACTGGAAATTTGAGGTAGGTCAACTCAGTTTGATTGACCTTGCCCGCGTCGTTGACCTGTGCGAAGCCAAGAGTAAGTTGCTGCACATTGATCTCTACGCCGGCGTTTTTGGAGTCGAAATATTCCAGAACTAAGGCAAAGGTGGGGGCAGCAATCCCATCTACTTTTTTTACTCGGGTGCCAGCGGTGGCTTGGTAGCTGTAACTGCTCGAAGTGAGCCCCCCACGTATGCCCAAACTGAGTTGAGACCAGGCCAAACCCGGCAGTAGGATGAAGATTAGTAGCAACAGTTTTTTAACCATAACCGAATCGCTCTAGTTGTTTAGCTATTTTTTGTTCAACACAAAGGTGCCCTGAATCGGATTGCCTTCCACAGTCAATCCACGTACCTCAATCACTACAGCACCTCCCATGTCATTGGAGAAAAAAGAAAGTGCCAATTCTCCATTTTCATTAGTGACTAGGTAAGGATTCCAATACAAGGTCTGTCGATCGTCCTTCCCCGCCACTGGGTCACCGGGTCCATAGGTTCTCAATACAAATTCGCTCGGGACCTGGAAGCCTTCGAGGGTATAACTTACAATTCCTTGCGATTTTAAGGGACTTTCTCCATTCTCAGCTAACCTGTCTTTAAGGTAAATGGCAATCACTCCATTTTTTCCCTGATCACCCAGCATGGGTACCATTCGAGAGACTACCTCTACCCGATCGATATCGAAGGGGTTGATGGTACGAATATTGTCCGCTGCGGTGGACATTCCTCCTCCTACAAGCACTACCCCGTCCACCATCACAATAGGTTCCATTGAACTAAAGGCCGAAGTGGCACCCCCACGAAGTCGGATAGTTTGTTGTCCAGTTCCGCCAACCAAGGTCACCTGAGCTCCTGGGATGTTCCCCACCAAGCTATTCACTAGGTCTGTAGCGCTACCCGTCTTGGTCAATTTTTCTCCTTCAATGACAAAATCCGGGTTACCATAGATGGCTTTTGGTCGTACTTTTTCCTCCTTAGCTTCTGGGTTGGCTACTTCAGGGTCTGGAATTTTTGCTGGCGTGGCCAGCGTAGTGACTTTAGGGAAATAGGGTACTTGAGGCAAAACCACCGGTGCTTTGAGTGGCTCTTGCAGTTGTACATTCAGCGGCCGACCTTTTTTATCAGCCGCTACCAAACCTAGTCGCATGGCTCCATAAAACTCCATATTCGCCATGGCAAAGTCCCCGGCGGCATTGGAGGTGAGTTCTATCATTCCCTGAAATTCGTTGACAAAGGCAGTCACATCGGTGCCTATCCCTCTCCCTTTTGCATCAGTTACTTTTCCGGTAACCGCAATGCTCGTTTCAATGGGGTAGGAAAATCGATCGGTACCCAAGGTCTCTGGAATTTCACTGAGCTCCAAGCTTTTCTGAATGTCTGTCTCACGGCGAATTGGAACCAGCTGCTCTGCATCCCAAACGCTTACTGAGAGCGTGGCTGGAGCCGGCCGACCTTTGGGATCGCTCAGTTGCAAGGTTAAGTTGACTTCTTCACGAGGACCGAAATTAAACTTATCCGATTGGAGTTTTACCCCTTGATTGATCCATTGACTGATCCCTTCCGCCGCCACGATACGCTTGTAAGGGTTTAGCACTGGGAGTGCCTGCATAAAATACTGATTGGGCCCATAATTCCGCATCCAATTCGTGTATGCCCTCAAATAGTAGCGCTCCCCATCCAACGAATCGGGAAGCTGCAGATCACCCACGACGATTCCATCTCGGATGGGGTATTTTTTGGCCAAAAGAATATCCCGCTCCTCGGAGATGAGTTCTACATGGAGTACCTTACTTAGTCCATCACGAAGATATGGATTGCCGTAGGCAAAATACCCTTTGAAGAAAAGGGAGTCCCCCGCATAGTAGTAGGGCTTGTCGGTATGGAGGTACACCTTCTCCTGAAAATTTTTGGCTGTTTTGGACAGGTCTTGAAGCAGCAATGCCTTTTCTGCATTGTAGTCCAAAGGCAACAAATTTGAAATACGTTTGCGGTCCATATCTCCGGAAAAAACCAAATCTTCCGGATTAAGGACCGTGCCATTTTCCCGTATTCGAACCTGCCCGTTTTTTACCTCCAACCAAGAGATAGGGTAAGGCGCGTCTCGGTAGGTATTCGCTTGAGCAAATCCCTTTTGGTAATGGATTTCAATCCGCCCCTTGAGCTGCAAGAGGTAATCACCTTCGGGATCACTTGGAATCACAAGTGGATCTGCTTTGTAAGGCACAACAGACTTACCCAATTCGTTGGCGAAGATGTCCGACCGGATATTCATACTTGCTGATCCTCCGGCTTTATCTCCATAAAGGTAAAATCCTTCCCGCTCGTAGGTTCCTTTGAGGATAGAGCGAAAAAGATTCATGGGCGAACGTCGGTAAATATCCGCTCTGTTCTTTTCCCAAGTCGCTTGTTGCGCTTCCGAGTCAGCAGGCAGCAATTCAAATCGAGCTGCGCCCACGATGCGGTAGGCGGTAGGGGCATTTACAAATTCCTTGAGATTAAATGTGATTTTGTAGCCCAGGTAGCGGTTTTCGAGTTCAATCGGCTGCTCTGCGCGCGCCACAAAACTTCCTTTCTCGGTGGCCTCTGGAAAATCAATCACCCAAGGATTGAGAATAGTAGTTTGCGCAGCAGCCTCATCTATCCCTAAAAAAAGACTTTGGAATTTGCGCAGGTCACGCTCCCAGCTTTTGTCTCGCGAAGCCTTGACTTCCTGTTCGGAAAGTACCTGTTCCAAAGGACTCATGCTCAGGTTCAGGGTAAATGTGCCTCCTGGCTTTAGTGTCACTTTTCGCGTTTGGGCAGCATAGCCCATAAAGGAAAAGCCAATCTCTAGGGTGCCAGGTTCCAAGCCAGAAAGGGTAAAATTTCCCTCCAGATCGGTAGCCGTAGATACGGTAGTATTATTGACAAAGACCGAACAAAATGGTAAAGCTTCCCCAGTTTCCGCATCTTTGACCTTTCCAGTAAGGGTCGCGGTCTGTCCCAAGGCGAGCATGGGGAGGCACAGGAGGAGCAATAAAAGGGAAAACTGCTTGTTCATGGTTGTGCGTTTTACTGGTATACTGAAAAAAGAAGGGAGGCTACTCCTCCCGATCCTTCAATTTTTTGTCGTCCACGTTTTTATTAAGAAATTCGTTAATCGCCTCGATGGGGAGGCTGGAAGAAATTTCACCAAAGGAGTTAATCTCCATTTTGAATCCCTTCAACTCTTCGTGCACGCGAGGTTCTTCTTCTTTTTTCTTCTTTTTGGTCATCTCAGTCTACGATTGCTAGCGTATCTAACGCAAATCGAATTCGTTTGGATACCTCTTGTGGTCCCAAAATCGCAAAAACTTCCATCAGGTCCGGCCCTGCACCCAGTCCAGTGACTGCCAAACGGACGGCCTGCATGACTTTGCCTAGCTTGATGCCCGTAGCTTCGGCCGTACTCTCCAAGAGTGCCTTGGCTGCTGTCCCATCAAAGGGAGCGGCTACTCCAGAATCCAGTGCATTGGCATAGGCTTGGAGCAAGTTGGCAGCATCGGCATTCCATTTTTTGGCAGCTACCTCGGCATCAAATTGGGTAGGTGCATGACTGATAAACTGGCTGTCTCTCCAGAAGTCCCCTGGAAAGGTAACCCGATCCCGTAGTAAGGAGACGATGGCTCCTGCTTTTTCTTGGGAAAGGGGAGTGCCTGCTGCTTGTGCATCGTGTTGGAGGTAAGCGATCAAGTCCTCCTGATCGCTGCTACGCAAGTAATGTTCGTTAAACCACTTCGCTTTGGCAATGTCAAATTTGGTCCCCGACTTGCCAATGCGTTCGATGGAAAAGGCTTCTACGAGTTCTTCTAAGGAGAAAATCTCGCGCTCATCCCCTGGATTCCAGCCAAGGAAGGCAAGGAAGTTCAGGAGCGCATCAGGCAGGTAGCCCGTTTCGCGGAAGCCGCTGGACTTTTCCCCTGTAAAAGGATCGGTCCAGTTAAGCGGGAACACGGGGAATCCCAACTTGTCCCCATCGCGCTTGGAGAGCTTGCCATTGCCATCCGGCTTCAGGAGCAGGGGCAGGTGGGCAAACTGAGGCATGGTATCCTCCCAACCAAAAAATCGGTAAAGCAATACGTGTAGGGGCGCTGATGGGAGCCATTCTTCCCCACGAATCACGTGGGTGATGCCCATCAGGTGGT
>CAYNIK010000075.1:0-6268 GCA_964397145.1 uncultured Limnohabitans sp. | reverse complement strand
ATCCATTTGTGTTCGCCAAGGCGGTCGAGCATGTCCTCCTTGATTTTATTCATGGTCTTGTGGTCTTTTTCGATCAAATCCCACTTATTGACCATGATGAGTACGCCCTTATTATTTTTAATCGCTAAGGATATTAAATTGACATCTTGTGCTTCCAGGCCTCGTGTAGCATCCAACATCACGATGACCACATCCGATTCTTCTAAGGTTCTAAGAGAGCGCATGACTGAATAAAATTCAATGTCCTCTTTTACTTTGGCTTTCTTTCTGATACCTGCAGTATCGGTAATGATAAAGTCTTTACCAAAAAACTTGTATCGGGTGTGGATGGCATCACGGGTGGTGCCTGCCTCATTGGTCACAATGGAGCGTTCTTGACCGAGGAGGGCATTGAGGAAGGAGGATTTGCCAGCATTCGGTCTACCCAGGATGGATATTTTAGGAATGTCTGCATCAGGATCTTCTACCCCATCCTCTTCAAAATGGGAGACGACAGCATCCAACAAGTCTCCAGTGCCGCTTCCACTTGCGGCTGCAATTGGAAAAATCTCCAAGTCTGTCAAGCCTAGGGAATAAAACTCATTGGCCATAAAGGACTTTTCCTGGTTGTCGGCTTTATTGGCGACTACATAGAGTGGTTTTTTATTGCTTCGCAATTCGTTAGCGAATTCTTCATCCAAATCTGTCAAGCCATCGTGGCAATCCACCACAAAAAGAATTACATCAGCTTCTTCGATGGCCAATTTTACTTGTTTCCGAATTTCCGCTTCGTAGAGGTCATCTGAACCAGTGACGTATCCGCCGGTGTCGATGACGGAGAAATATTTGCCAGACCATTGCGCATGTCCGTAATGTCTGTCTCGAGTTACCCCGCTAAGGTTGTCTTCGATGGCTTTTCGCTCTTCCACCAGGCGATTGAAAAGGGTGGATTTGCCCACATTGGGTCTGCCTACTATTGCTACTATGTTTGCCATGTTTAAGAGGGGTCGTACCCGAATTTTTTTAATACTAATTTATTTTTTCGCCAATCTTGTTCCACCTTGACGTAGGTTTCTAGGAATACTTTTTTCCCGAAAAACTTCTCCAGGTCTGCGCGTGCTTCTGTGCCTACTTTTTTGAGCATTTTTCCTTTGTCTCCGATAACGATGCCTTTTTGGCTATCTCGTTCCACAAAAATGGTGGCTCGAATTCGTATCAGAGATTCTTCCTCATGAAAATCTTCAATCCCTACTTCCGTGCTGTAAGGGATTTCCTTTTTATAGTTGGTAAAAATTTTCTCGCGAATAATCTCTGATGCGAAGAAACGTTCCGGGCGATCTGTAAGTTCCTCTTTGTCGTAAAATGGGGGGTGTACAGGAAGGCGATCTACGATTTCCTGCAGGATCCGTTCGGTGTTAAATTGCTCCAAGGCCGAAATTGGGATAACGGTGGCCGCTTGGATACGTGAGGTCCAGTATTCGGTCACTTCTTCCAACTGTCTTTCTTTCGCCAGGTCAATTTTATTGATCACTAGGAGTACAGGTACTCCTGACGCATTTATTTTTTGAATGACTTCTTCGATTTCCTCGTCCGATTCAAAGAGATCGGTGACAAATACAATCACGTCCGCATCTTCAAGGGTCAGGTGTACAAATCCCATCATGCTTTTATGGAGTTCGTACTTGGGCTTCAGCATACCAGGGGTGTCTGAGAACACGATTTGGTATTCCTCGGTGTTGATCAATCCTAGGATGCGGTGGCGCGTGGTTTGTGCTTTGGATGAAACGATAGAAAGGCGTTCTCCCACCAAAATATTCATCAGGGTAGATTTCCCTACATTGGGTTTTCCGATGATATTGACAAATCCTGCCTTGTGGGATGAAGGGATCATTTCTGACTTTTTTTGCAAAGGTACTTGATTTTTGAGAGTTTGTCCTTACCTTTGCCTCACTATATCGCGGGATGGAGCAGTTGGTAGCTCGTCGGGCTCATAACCCGAAGGTCACAGGTTCGAGTCCTGTTCCCGCTACATTGAGAGAGGATGCTTCGGCATCCTTTTTTTGTTTCTAACAAATTGTGAGGTAATAAGGACACATCTCTACTACGCCACGGCGCACTGGCGTTTTCGGACACCCATCCGAGTCCTGTTCAAGAAACTCACAACCACTTTTTCGTAACGTAATTAGGGGGTTTTTCATTTCGGGGGACACTTTGGGGGACAGTTCTTCCAATATTACAGGCTCAGAACCAGATAATTTGGTATTTTTAGGGACTTTTCAATTTCCTTCAGTTATGGTTAAATCGTCACTTCTCATCTTGGCTTCTCTATTTTTACTTTTAACTCCTATGGGAACTGGTAGGGACGTTCGCCTTTCTGAATCTGCCAATTTTTGCTTATTCAAAAACCCCCTGTGTTTTTACAATATGGATGTATTGCGGTACATGCAGGTGCTCCATCAAAAACAGGAATATGCCCAAATGGTAAAATTTTTTTATGGACCAATGAAGCAACAACTTGGGGAAAAGAAGTTGGCAGCCTCCTTGGGGAACCAGGATTTTGGCTATGCACTCAAGCGGGTAGGGATCAAAGAACTAGATGTACAGAACTGGTCTTTGACGTATCAACGGACGATTTTAGGCACTCAAGAAAATTTTAAGGTAGACGCATCACTTGTGAACGATACTTGTCGAGTGTATTTGGATGATAAAATTTGGAACCTGCTTTTTAAGCACAAGTAATTGATTCTTTAATCTTCTGGAATCTTTAGTTTAAAAAATAAAGGTTCCTGTTTCCTAGTTCAATCAACCTTCGGTCTACAGTTAAGAATTATTTATAACTACCTTTAAAAAAATCCGTAATAAAAAAACACACCAAAAACTTAATTTAACTTATGAAAAAGCTAATTGCTCTATTCTTATTAGTAGTAGTAGGCAGTTTTACTGCTAAAGCCCAAGAAATGACCACTCAAGATTTTAATGAGTGGAGAATTGTAACCGTAGTCGAATCCATAGTTCCTATGGGGCTGGGAAGATCCAGAATGGTTGAAAATATGACCGATGTGAATACTGAGGATTTTAGGACCAGTCGGGTAGATGGAAAGACTTCCTCGCAAAGGTCAGTAAGTCGAAAAGAATTGAAGGTGGATAAATTTGATGAAGCCAAGTTACTCAACTTTTTCAGTGCTACGGGGATCAACTTCCAGAACATTGCCTCCAACGATGCGATGATTGCTGCACGCATTATGGAATTGGAATCTGAAGGATACACTTTAGTACATGTTACCAGTGCCGTGGAAAGCTTTGGGGGCAAAGATGACGATAGTGGTATTTTTATTTCTAGAATGTACTTTAAGAAGTCAGTTGCGCTGAAGTGAGTTCACAGGGTTTCTTTGGGAAAGTAGTTGGTCAATTTAGGTGAACTTCTACTTTCCTTTTTTTAGCTGGGATGTAATTTTTGATTGAAAAAGCAGGTTAATTTTTTGCTGCACTTTTTTAGTTGCCAGAATTTTTAATTGGCTAAGTGCCTAATTACAAGTGTACTTATCGCTTATCTTGTTCTTCATTTTTAAAAATATAATTAAAATAATCGTATAAATTATATAAATATTTTAATTTATATAAAAATATTATATAATTAAAATTATTTTATATGTGAAAAACAAGAAATCCAGCTTCTCTCCATGTAGATTTGTTGTTTTTTATCTGTTTCTTGTTTAACAAAAGAAAAACTGGGTATGACTTTCAAAACAATTTCCGCCAGTTTCATTTTTGGTCTAGTGGCTATTTTTTTAGCCCTTCCAATCCATGGACAATCCTTACGTAATCAAAGTTGGGTCGCTATGGGGACCAATGCGCATGTCGTCCAAGGGCTTGCAGTTCAACAAAGTATTGGCCAAAGTAGTGTAGTAGGGGTTTTTGCCACAAGCTCCCTTCGCGTTAGTCAAGGTTTTTTGCGCGGGATTTCTGCGCTTTCCACCAAAATCGAGCGTCCCTTTGAGGCGATAGCCTTCCCCAATTCTTTTTCGGATCGCATTACCTTTCGATTTACCAGTGATATTCAAGAAACTACGCAAGTTCGGATTTATGATGCGATGGGAAAATTGGTCTATGAAACAACACATCAGCCAAAAAACAAGGAAATCCAGCTGAATCTTCCAGACCTAGCATCTGGGGTGTATGTAGCACATTTGAAATCAGGAAATAAGTTTGTTCAACTCCGTATAATCAAAAAACCATGAGAACCTTTTTTTTAACCTGCCTTCTTCTCTTCGGACTGAGCCTAAACCTGGTTGCACAAGAGATTTTTATCAAAACTGGAATCAACTCCACTACCTATGATTTTCGATCTTCGGATGGAGCCAAGCTGCTCAATTTCACGCCAGGAATGGGGAACTCCATCGAAATGGGTATGGGTTTTCCCTTTGTTCCAAAAATTGCAAAAGAGGGTGAGCCAGTAAAAGAGCGCTCTTATTCTCCAAATTGGTTTAAAAATGAAGTTTCCCTCAACCTGGATTCCTTCAATTCTTACAGTGGAAATCAAAACAACAATTACAGTTGGGAAACCACCTACGGAGGAGTGACCAATACCCTTTCGTTTTTGGCTCATATTGGAGAGGTGGAACTAGGGATTCGTGGGGCACTGGGCCTTTCGGGAATGATCTCTGGCACCCAGGTGATCAACAGCTCTCGTTTTCCGCTGAAAGGGGAGGATGATTTTAAGGGTCTGTTTGCAAAAACGGGTATGGGGATTTCTGCTTCCTATCCCGTATTTCAGCGTGCTTTTTTGAATTTAACCTACAACTATTCAAAAAGCTCCCGATTGGGAGGTCCTGAGGAAGAGCAAGTGCGCTTTCTTTCCCATGGGGTTTTATTCGGTTTGTACATTCAATTGAATTGATATGAAAAAGTTAGTTTTTATTTTTTGGATGTGGGTGCTAGCAGTGCCTGCGTGGGCCCAGGTGCCAGGGATTACTTACCAAGCGGTGATTATGGACAGTCAGGTATTGCCAGGAACCGATAATCGAGCGAATCCTTTGGGAGATAAGGACCTGTGTTTGAAGTTTGTATTCAAAAACACTTCAGGAATCACGGAGTATGAAGAGGTAATCACCACACGTACGGATGCGTTTGGCATGGTCAATGTGATTATTGGTACGGGTAGCCGTACTGGAGGTACAGCCAATTCCTTTTCCCAAATAGTGTGGAATGCGCAAGCCAAGTTTTTAGAGGTCTCTTTTGACAAATCTGGCAGCTGCTCCACCTTTGTGTTAATCAGTAGTCAGCAATTTACAGCAGTACCATTTGCACTCTATGCGGCTAATTCTGGGACTCCTGGACCAGCAGGTCCTCAAGGTCCTGTAGGCCCTGTGGGTGCACAAGGGGGAGTAGGTCCAGCAGGACCTGTTGGTCCGGCAGGTATCCAAGGCCCTATCGGGCCTACCGGCGTTCAAGGCCCAATAGGGCTTACTGGTCCAGCTGGAGTTCAAGGCCCTCAGGGTCCTGTAGGTCCTACAGGGGTAGCAGGCCCTATCGGTCCAGTGGGGAATACGGGTTCAAGTGCCTATCAAGTAGCCGTAGCGGCTGGCTTTGTCGGAACAGAGGCACAATGGCTAGCCTCTTTACGAGGAGTAGCAGGAGCACCTGGCCCGCAAGGGATCCAAGGTCCTGCGGGAATCAATGGGACCAACGGGACCAATGGAACAAATGGCATCAGTGCCTATCAACAGTGGTTAAATTTGGGAAATACAGGAACTGAGGCGGATTTCATTGCAGCCCTACGTGGCCCTCAGGGCACAGCAGGTGCCACCGGTCCGCAAGGTGTTCGAGGTACCGATGGAGCTCCAGGGCCTCAAGGTCCTGCTGGTATCGCGGGTGCCACCGGTCCTCAAGGACCCCAAGGCCTAGCAGGTGCCAATGGCGCCAATGGTCAAAATGGTCCAAGTGCTTACCAAGTGGCCGTCAGTACGGGTTTTGTGGGGACTGAGTCGCAATGGTTGGCCTCACTCACGGGTCCACAAGGCCCAGCAGGTCCTACGGGATCCCAAGGTCCTCAAGGAGTAGCAGGCCCTGTTGGTCCTGCTGGACTCAATTGGAGGGGAGCTTGGTCTGCCTCTGCTACCTATGCCGTAGACGATGCAGTTGGTTTTAATGGAGCTTCTTGGTTTTGTATCAATCCAGTAAGTAATTCGAATTCTAACCCCCTTAATGATCCGACTAACTGGGCCTTATTGGCCTCACAGGGATCCCCTGGTCCCCAGGGTCCAGCAGGGGTGGCAGGTGCTACGGGTCC
>CAYNIK010000074.1:0-6314 GCA_964397145.1 uncultured Limnohabitans sp. | reverse complement strand
TAGTTGGGTCAGGAATAAGTGGCGGATGGGCTGCAAAGGAACTTACGGAAAAAGGTCTCCGTGTGCTCCTTCTCGAAAGAGGCCCAAATGTCGAGCACGTAAAAGATTACAAATCGGCCACCTTGGCACCTTGGGAAGTCCCTCACAGAGGCCGCAGAACCCAAGAGCAGCTCAACAACCACCCCAACTTGAAGCGGGATTATGTATTGAATGAACTCAACTTGGACTGGTGGGCACACGAAAGTGATTCTCCTTATGTAGAAGAAAAACCATTCACCTGGTTTAGAGGCTATCAAGTCGGAGGCCGCTCCCTCCTGTGGGGAAGACAATCCTACCGCTGGTCGGAAATGGACTTTGAAGCCAATGCCAAAGATGGCATTGCTGTGGATTGGCCGATTCGCTACAAGGATATTGCGCCTTGGTACAGTTATGTCGAGAAATTTATCGGTGTGTCTGGATCTAAAGATGGCTTGGATGTATTGCCAGATGGAGAATTTCAGCCACCCATGCCGATGAACTGTGTGGAAGAAGCTGGAGCTGCAAAAATCAAAGAACACTACAAAGGTGCACGAACTTGGACCATCGGTAGACCTGCCAACATTACGCAGCCACTTCCTGGACGTCCAGGATGTCAGTACCGAAACAAGTGCTCCCTAGGCTGTCCGTTTGGAGGCTATTTCTCCACCCAGGCATCCACCTTGCCTGCGGCCATGGCTACGGGTAACCTTACTCTTCGTCCTTGGTCAATCGTTCGTCGATTGATCTATGACAAAGACAGCCAAAAGGCAACCGGCGTGGAAATCATCGACGGGCAAACAAACCAGACGATGGAGTTTTCCGCAAAAATCATTTTCCTATGCGCCTCCGCCTTCAATTCTACCGCCATCTTGATGCGCAGTGCGACGGATATTTGGCCAGGCGGACTTGGATCTAGCTCTGGAGAGCTGGGCCACAACGTGATGGATCACCACTTCCGCTTGGGTGCCAACGGTACCTACGATGGATTTGAAGACAAATACTACTTTGGCAAGCGACCTACTGGACTGTATATCCCTCGATTCCGAAACGTGAATGGGGACAAACGGGATTACATCCGAGGCTTTGGTTACCAAGGCGGTGCCAGCAGAAGTGGCTGGAGCCGTGATGTGGCCGAATTAGGATTGGGTGGCCCAATGAAGGAAGCATTGACCGAACCAGGACCATGGTCCATGGGCATCACAGCCTTCGGGGAAATTCTTCCATACCACGACAACTTAATCAAATTCAGCGATACCGTGAAAGACAAGTGGGGCATGGAAGCCTTGGTCATGAACGCAGAAATCAAAGAAAACGAGCAAAAAATGCGCGTGGACATGATGAATGATGCCGCAGAAATGCTCGAAGTAGCCGGTTTCAAAAACGTCAAAACATTTGACGCAGGCTATACCTTCGGTCAAGGAATTCACGAAATGGGCACTGCCCGCATGGGTAGAGATCCAAAGACTTCGGTATTAAATGGCAACAATCAAGTATGGGACGCCAAAAACGTATTTGTGACGGACGGAGCCTGCATGACTTCTGCAGCCGCACAAAACCCTTCCTTGACCTACATGGCCTTGACCGCGAGAGCAGCAGCTTTTGCTGTTGAAGAATTGAAAAAGCAAAACCTCTAATCCGACACGAACATGACCTTAATGAATAGAAGAGATGCACTAAAATCTGTGGTACTCCTGATGGGAGGAACCGTCATTGGTTCAACTGCAATTTTAACAGGATGTGCACCCGATTCTCAGCTGAAGGATTTGAACTTGAGCGCCGAGGATCTAGCATTTTTGGATGAGATCGGTGAAACCATCATCCCGACTACCGATACCCCTGGAGCCAAGGCTGTCAAAATCGGAGAATTTATCCAGATGATGGTGAAGGAATGCTACGATGCAGACCAGCAAACTACCTTTATCAATGGATTGAATAGCATCCGTACGGATTTCAAAGCAGAAAAGAGCGTAGACTTCATGGAGGGAACTCCAGAAGATCGCTTGGCATTCCTCAATGCTCTTCACCAAAAATACGTGGCTAGTGGAGAGGAAAAGCAACCTGAAATCATCCATATGCTCCGCGACTTGACTGTGCTGGGCTATTTCAGTTCAGAGATTGGCGCTTCCCAAGCACTCCGATACCAAGAAACACCAGGACGATTTGACCCCTGTGTGGATTACAAAAAAGGAGACCGAGCCTGGGCGTAATATAAGTTTTCACCTGCTGCCTGCCTTTCAAAGGGCAGGCAGCTTTTTTTTAATTGACCATGAACCCAAACCGAAGAAAATTTTTGCAACTCAGTGCCCTTTTGGGTGCTGGTGCCAGCCTATTACCCCTTCAATTTTGCGCAGCGCCAAAAAAAGAAGAAGCCCTAGCCGCCAGCTCCAAACTGGATCGCTTCGGAATCCAACTGTACGCTGTCAAGGAAGATATGGCCTTGGATCCCCAAGAAACTATCCGTACGCTGGCCAGTTACGGCTACAAGCAACTGGAAGGATTTGATGGGGGCAAAGGCATTCTTTGGGGAATGGAACCCCCGGCATTTAAACAGATGCTCATTGAATTGGACATTCAGATGGTCGCTACCCATTGCAACGTGTTTGAAAATTTAGAGCAGCAAGCCCAACAAGCTGCCGAGGTAGGCATTTCCTACTTGATCTGTCCCTGGATTGGCGGACTTACAAGCCTTGATGCATACAAAAAAATGGCTGCCAAATTCAATGCCATTGGCGAGCAGCTCAAGCCGTATGGGTTAAAATTCGCCTACCATAACCACGATTACAGCTTTGTGGAGTTGGAAGGCAAAATCCCTCAAGATCTGTTATTGGAGGAAACAGATCCCGCCTTGGTGGATTTTGAAATGGACATGTTTTGGGTACATGTAGCTGGCACAAGCCCTAGTGACTACCTAGCCAAGTATCCGGGGCGATTCCGACTTTGCCACCTCAAGGATGCCGCGGCGGGCCAAGGAGACCCACACACCCGCGGTGTAGCACTAGGTCAGGGAGAGATGCCGTACGCTGAACTGGTGAAAAAATCCCAAGAATTGGGGATGGAGTATTTTATCGTAGAGCAAGAGCATTTTCCAACAGGCACCCCCCTAGAGGCCGCCAAGGCAAATGCAGCCTACCTGAGCACATTAACTTTTTAATCTGCAAACTCCTCTTGAACAGGCTTTTTGAAGATGTAGATGTAAATCACTAGCAAAAAAACGAGGAGTAGCGCCAATTCAAACTGCGCCCAAATTTGAGATCGGTTGATTAAGGTTTTTGCTTTGGAAACCAGCTTTCCACCTTCTTCCAACTGGATAGCACTCAACTTTTCCAAATCCTGCTGGGCACGGGCTATTTTTTGATCGTAAACCTTGACCTGAGCTTCATTAACACCTGAAGAATCAGTGTACAGGAGCTGGTAACTTCTGATATTGAGGTCTTTTTCAATGATGCGTTTGAAATCCGACAACAAGGCGGCCTCTTGCTCGGTAAGTTGCGTCACCTCAAAGGCTGCCACAAGCTTCAATATCTCCTGTTCCTCCTTAGAGATCTCTAGTACTGCCTTGGAGTAGTCGAAATTGATTGTACAGTGGTCCACCAGCTTTTGGATGGTAAACAACTTTTCGGAAATCTGAAAGATATAGCTCTCCACCAGCAAGCGATCCTCGTACACATCGGAAAGCGTACTGCTTACCCTTCGAAAAGATTGACGTTCCAATAGATTCTTTCCATACAACAGTACCACGAGCAGCCCAATAATCAGGAAGCCGGTTATTTTTCGTCTCTTATAGGAAATTGCCATAGCAGTAAGTAATTCTAACTAATCGTAAGATTCAATTAAACTAGACTCCACCTAAATATCAAGGAATTTGAGTCAATTTTCAAGGATTTTGATTCGGGTTTTGATTGTACACCCGCACGTAATCTACTTCCATGCGCTGTGGCCAGATCAGTGGATCTACCCCTTCCTTACCTCCCCAGTTGCCTCCCACGGCCAGGTTAAGAATCAAGTAAAAGGGTTGATCAAAAGGCCACTCTTTGTAATCCTTCCCTGTGTTTTTGAAGGTAAAGTAATGCTTCCCATCAATGTAAAAGTCAATTTGCTCCTTCTTCCAATCCACGGCATAGGTGTGGAAAGTAGATGAAAAGTCAGGCAAAATTACTTGTCCTGCTTTTTGAGTTCCAAGTAGGTGATTAAAGGATTCCGTATGCACAGTACCATGGATCGTTCCAGGATCATAGCCTACGTGCTCCATGATGTCGATTTCTCCGCTCTTGGGCCAAATACCAAAATTGTTTACTTCAGGAAGCATCCAAATCGCCGGCCAAGTGCCGCGTCCTTGAGGCAACTTGGCACGAACTTCTATATACCCGTATTGCCAGGCACCCTTTCCTTTGGACACCAATTTGGCAGAGGTATAGCCCTTGGGCTGTGTCGCATCTGCATGGGCTTCTACCAGCAACAGGCCTCCCTGCACACGAGCATTCTTCAATTGACCTGAAGTATAGAGTTGAAGTTCGTTATTTCCCCATCCGTGATCACCTACTTCAAGGCTCCATTTGCTGGAATTAGGTGGCCCGTCTTGCTCAAACTCATCAGACCAAAGGAGTTTGGCACCTTGAGTGGAGTTTTGGGCATAACTGGAAAAAGAGAGTAGGAGACCAATTGACAAGAGGTGAACAACTTTCATAACTGGAGAAAAACTTTTTGGACTGGGATTAGGTTGACAAAAACGAGCAATTACCTCTTGAGAATCGAGGATAACTCCTATTTTAGCAACGAATATACTCCCAAAATTATGGCATACTACGTTCGACTCGGACAAATTCCTCCAAAAAGACACACCCAGTTTCGCCAACCAGATGGCAGCCTATACAAAGAAGAGTTGGTGAGTTCCAAAGGATTCTCAGGAATCTACTCCAACCTCTACCACATCTACAATCCCAATGAAGTAAAATCCATCGGGACACCTAGCCCCTACAGCTGGAAGGCAGCCGAAGCCCATGGCCTCAATCAAACCCACCTCAAAACTTCAGAAGTAGGCATCACCGGAGAGGATTACCTCAGCGCCCGACGCATGCTCCTAATCAACAACGACGTGATGATGGGCATCTGCACCCCGAAGCAACGGAAAATGGATTATTTTTTCAAAAATGCAGATGGAGACGAACTGATTTACATCCACGACGGAGAAGGAGTGATGTACTCTCAATTTGGAAAGCTCGTAGTCAAAAAAGGGGATTACATCGTTATCCCTAGAACGACCATTTATCGATTTGAATTCAATGAGGAAGGGCCTTTGCGCCTGTTGGTCATGGAATCTCAGGGGCCTATCGAAACGGTGAAGCGCTACCGAAATGAAGTGGGTCAACTGCTCGAACATTCGCCCTACTGCGAACGCGACATTCGCCCACCTCACGAGATTCATTTGGAAGAACAGAAAGGGGATTACCTGATTCAAATCAAAAAACAGGGCATGCTTCACCCGTATCACTATGCCCATAGTCCCTTGGACATCGTGGGTTGGGATGGCTACCTCTACCCCTATGCCCTATCCATTCATGACTTTGAACCCATCACCGGCAGAATCCATCAACCACCTCCCGTACACCAGACCTTCCAGTCTTCAGGCTTTGTGGTTTGCTCCTTTGTCCCTCGCTTGTTTGACTACCATCCTTTGTCCATTCCAGCGCCTTACAACCATAGCAACATTGACTCAGACGAGGTCTTGTACTATGCCGAAGGGGAGTTTATGAGTAGAAAGGGGATTGATCGAGGCTCCTTTACCTTGCATATGGGTGGCCTACCCCATGGCCCGCATCCAGGAACGGTAGAAAAATCCATAGGTGCCAAAGAAACCCATGAATACGCGGTCATGTTGGACACCTTCCGGCCCTTACAAATCACCACGGATGCCTTGGAATTTGTAGACAAAAATTACCCCATGAGCTGGACTACCTAAAAAAACAAAAACCGGAGTTAACTCCGGTTTTTTTATGGGCTTTGGTGAATGCCAAACTTAAAGACCTAAGAACTTCAACTCCTCTTCCAAGGAAATTTCCTTGTGCTTGTATTCTTGTCGGTCTAATAAACTCTTCTCGGTAGAAAGACGGTTGAGGCTAACCGAATGCGCGTAATAATCCTCATCCCATTCTGGGCAATTTGCATATCCCTCCTGCTCCAACTTCTTGCAAATCAACTGTTGCACGTAACGTGCCAGCTGATCTACCGAAAGATTCCCGGGTAGCTTGATCAACAAGTGAATGTGATTGGGAAGTACGCTGAGATGGGTTTGCTTCTCG
>CAYNIK010000073.1:0-6424 GCA_964397145.1 uncultured Limnohabitans sp. | reverse complement strand
TTGATGAAGTCTTCCTTTTTTACTTCGGAGGAGCTAGCCAGGCTCATGCCCATTACCAACAAACTCAATTCGGATTCGGCCAATCTAGATGCCATGGTGGAACTCCTTACCCTGAGCGGCAGAAGTCTTCCTCATGCCCTAATGATGCTCGTGCCAGAAGCTTGGCAAGACAATGAAGTGATGGACAAGGATCGGGCAGCGTTTTATAAATTTCATGCCTCGCTTGTAGAACCATGGGATGGCCCTGCCGCCCTACTATTTACAGATGGAAAATCAGTGGGGGCTACCCTAGATCGTAATGGACTGCGGCCACTTCGCTATTTTATCACAAAAGATCAACGCCTTATACTTTCATCCGAAGCAGGAGCATTGCCCATCCGAGAGGCAACCATCACTCAAAAAGGCAGAATAAGTCCAGGGCGCATGCTTTGGGCTGACCTAGAGCAAGGTAGAGTGCTGCTAGATGAAGAAGTAAAAGGCGAGATTTGCCGTCAACAGCCTTATGAAAAATGGGTGAACGAACAACGAACCAAACTTCGATTGGTTCCCGACCCAGATGAACTCAGCTACCCCTACGTCACGGAAGAAATTCAAAGACAGCAAACCATCTTTGGGTATACCTCTGAAGAGCTCAAGGTAATCCTTAGTCCCTTAGGAGACTCAGGCCAGGAAGCAGTGGGCTCGATGGGTGCCGACACCCCATTGGCAGTACTTTCCAAACAAAGTCAGCACATCTCCAACTACTTCAAACAACTTTTTGCACAGGTCAGCAACCCCCCCATTGATCCCATTCGAGAACGGCTGGTTATGTCCCTGTTTACACGGATAGGAGAAGGCCACAATATCTTGGAAGAAAGTCCCCAGCATACCAAGCAGATCCATATTTCACAACCCGTATTGCTCAATGCGGACTTGGAAAAAATCACTCGACTAGAGCACTTGGGATATCGCACCAAACGCCTGTTTGGACATTTTATAGCGGACCACCAGCCGGGAAGGCTTTTGGCTGCCTTGGACCAACTTTGTCAGGAAGCAGAGGATGCAATTCTAATTGAAGGAAAAAATGTACTGATTCTAAGCGACAGATCTAGTTCGGACTCCCTTGCGCCTATCCCTTCCCTCTTGGCAATTGGAGCGGTACACCAGCACTTGGTCAAGAAGAAAATCCGCACCCGTGCAGGATTGGTGCTTGAATCCGCTGACATCCGTGAAGTCCACCACTTCGCCACAGCGATTGGGTATGGGGTATCTGCCATCAACCCCTATTTGGCTTTGGAATCGCTTTTGGACCTCTTCAGAAAAGGGGAGTTACCTGGAGCGAAAGATGAAAAAACCGTACTGAGTAATTACCAGAAAGGAATTGGCAAAGGTCTACTCAAGGTGCTCTCCAAAATGGGAATTTCGACGCTACAATCTTACCAAGGGGCTCAAATTTTTGAAGCAATTGGACTTGGTCCTGAAGTGATGGATCGCTGCTTCAAGGGTACTGCTTCTCGAATTAGCGGCATCTCCTTTGATGAATTAGCCGAGGAAGTGTTGATTCGTCATCGTGCAGCTTACCTTCCAAAAGCCGAAGTTCTGGAAACTGGTGGAGTATACCAATGGAAACGAAGGGGTGAAAAACACCTGTTTAATCCAGAGACTATACACCTGCTCCAAAAATCTACCCGCTTGGGGGACTATACCTTGTACCAAAAGTTTGCACATAAAATCAATGAGCAAAGCCAAGATGCGATGACCCTCAGGGGCTTATTTGAATTCAAAAAACAAATCCCTGTTCCGCTTGAAGAAGTGGAGCCGGTAGAAAAAATTATGAAGCGCTTTGCCACGGGCGCGATGTCCTTTGGGTCGATCTCCCATGAGGCCCATACCACCTTGGCCATTGCCATGAACCGAATTGGCGCCAAAAGTAATTCTGGAGAAGGAGGGGAAGATGAACAACGTTACGAACGGAAACCCAATGGGGATTGGGAGCGATCTGCTATCAAACAGGTGGCTTCGGGGCGCTTTGGGGTTACTTCTCATTACCTAACCCATGCGGAAGAACTTCAAATCAAAATGGCTCAAGGTGCCAAACCAGGGGAAGGAGGCCAACTACCAGGACATAAAGTGGATGATTGGATCGGTCGCGTACGCCATGCTACCCCCGGAGTAGGCTTGATTTCACCCCCTCCTCACCACGACATTTATTCCATCGAAGATCTGGCGCAGTTGATCTACGATCTAAAAAACGCAAATCGAACTGCCCGAATCAATGTAAAGCTGGTTTCCCAAGCAGGAGTAGGAACTGTAGCAGCCGGTGTTGCCAAAGCCATGGCAGATGTCATTTTAATTTCAGGTGCCGATGGTGGAACAGGAGCATCCCCATTAAGTTCCATCCGACATGCCGGCCTTCCATGGGAGTTGGGACTTGCAGAAGCGCACCAAACGCTGGTCAAAAACAACCTGCGAAGCCGAGTAGTCCTTCAAACAGATGGGCAGCTCCGGACAGGTAGAGATCTTGCCATTGCCACACTTTTGGGAGCCGAAGAATGGGGCATCGCCACAGGTGCCTTGGTGGCCCAAGGGTGCATCATGATGCGCAAGTGCCACCTCAACACCTGTCCAGTAGGCATTGCGACTCAAGATCCTGAACTTCGAAAACTATTTACTGGCGACCCAGAGCATGTGGTCAATTACTTCAAGTTTATCGTTCAGGATCTCCGTGAAATTATGGCCTCTCTAGGCTTCCGTTCCATTGATGAGATGGTAGGCCAAAGCCAAGTCCTACAAGCAAGCACGCATCTCAAACATTGGAAATGGGATAAATTAGACCTCTCTTCCATTTTCCACAAAGTTGAAGTTCCTAGTCATGTGGGGATACACAAGCAAATCGATCAAGAGGTAGATTTGGAGGAGGTATTGGATAGGAAATTAATTGCAACTGCTGGACCAGCTTTGGAACAAGCTATAGCTGTCCAAGGATTTTTCGAGATCAAAAACACAGATCGCTCTGTAGGCGCCATGCTCTCCAATGAAATTTCCAAAATCTACGGAAGTGTAGGCCTTCCTGAAAACAGCATTCACTTCAAGTTTAACGGTTCTGCGGGGCAGACCTTTGGAGGATTCCTAGCCAGAGGCGTAAACTTTGAGCTGGAGGGAGAGGCCAACGACTACTTTGGAAAAGGCTTATCTGGAGGAAGATTGATCATTTATCCAAGTAGAAATGCTCGATTTAAAGCAGAGGAAAACATCCTAATCGGGAATGTGGCCTTTTATGGGGCCACCTCAGGAGAGGCCTACATCAATGGAAAAGGAGGAGAACGCTTCTGCGTACGAAATTCAGGGGTCAAAGCGGTAATTGAAGGAATCGGCGACCATGGATGTGAATACATGACTGGAGGATTGCTCGTCAACCTTGGCGACATTGGAAGAAATTTTGCCGCTGGGATGAGTGGAGGTTTGGCCTACGTTCTTCAAGAATACCAAGCCGAAATCAATTCGGAAATGGTGGACATCGACCCGATGGAAGATCAGGACTTCGAAACCCTACATACCTACCTCAAGCGACACCTTGCCTTTACAAAAAGCTCTCTTGCCCAACAGTTTTTGGAAAATTGGGAGCAAACAAAGACCAAGTTTATCAAGGTGATTCCAAGAGACTACAAAGCAGTCTTGGCAAAAAAATCAATTCAACACGAAAAAACAGTAGCCTAATATGGGTGCCAAAGACGGATTTTTAAAGCACAACAGAGAAACACCCGCAAGCAGGGATCCACAAGTTCGCTTGGGTGATTACCAAGAAATCTATACCCCTTTTTCCGAAAAGCAGTTGAATAACCAAGCTGCACGGTGCATGGACTGTGGAGTTCCCTTTTGCCATCATGGCTGTCCTCTTGGAAACGTAATTCCTGAATTCAATGATGCGGTATACCAACAAAACTGGGGGCAAGCCATCCGCATCTTGAAAAGCACAAACAACTTTCCGGAATTTACGGGCAGGATCTGTCCTGCTCCTTGTGAAGCAAGTTGCGTGCTCGGGATCAATAAAGATCCTGTTGCGATCGAATTGATTGAAAAAAATATAGCCGAGAAAGCGTATGAACTCGGTTTAATTGCTCCTAATCCTCCAAAAATCCGGACTGGAAAGCAAATAGCAGTAGTTGGATCTGGTCCAGCTGGACTTGCTGCAGCTGACCAACTGAATCAAGCAGGACATGAAGTAACCCTATTTGAAAAGAATGCTAAAGTTGGTGGACTTCTTCGCTACGGAATCCCGGACTTCAAATTGGAGAAGTGGGTCATTGATCGGAGAGTTGCCCTGATGGCAGAAGAGGGTGTTCACTTTGAAACCCAAACAGAAATCGGAATAAATCGAGAGGCAGATGACCTTATGAAACATTTCGATGCGGTAGTTCTAGCTGTAGGAGCCCAACAACCACGGACCTTAGACATTCCTGGAAGCACCTTAAAAGGGGTTCATTTTGCAATGGAATTTCTCGGACCGCAAAACCAAGTAATTGGAGGGGAGCTTCCGAAAAACCCTATTTCTGCAGCAGGAAAACATGTGCTGGTCATTGGAGGTGGAGACACAGGAAGTGATTGCATTGGTACCTCCAGAAGACATGGAGCTGCGACAGTGACCCAGCTAGAATTGCTTCCTAAACCCCCAACCCAACGAAAATCAACCAACCCTTGGCCAGAATGGCCCATGACTTTACGGACTTCGAGCTCCCACGAAGAAGGGGCTGAACGTCTATTCTCCGTACTTACCAAAGAATTTATTGGAAACGAAAAAGGAGAATTATGCGGTCTTGTAGTAGTAGATCTTATTTGGAAGGATGCCGGCGGAAGAATGATTTATGAGGTGGTAGAAGGTTCTGAACGAACCATCCCCTGTGATCTTGCTTTCTTAGCCATTGGGTACCTAGGCCCTGGACAAACTGATCTCTTGGCAAAATTTGGCGTTGACTTGATGGAAAACAAGTTGCCTAAAGCAAGGCAGTATAAAAGTACAAATCCAAAAGTATTTCTTGCAGGAGACATGCGGCGTGGACAATCCTTGGTTGTATGGGCTATCTCAGAAGGCCGTGAAGCCGCTGTGGCAGTCGATGAGTTTTTAATGGGCTACTCTTCATTACCACGAAAAGACGCCTCCTTGTATGAGGTCGAGGAACAGCGCGAGCACCTGTAAACAAGTAATAAAAAAGGGCCAGTAAACTGGCCCTTTCTTCTTAACGTCCTCCTCGAAATCTCGGTCTATTGCGATGCCTCTGATCCCTACCAAAACGATCGTTACCTCTATCTCGCATGGATTCCTTTCGTTGTTCCCAAATTTGTTTTTGCTCATCGGTTAGGATGGACAACAATTTCTGTTCTTGAGCCAAGCGATATGCTTTCTGAGCCTCGAATTCAGCTTTTCTGCTTTTTAATAGCTCCTCCTGTCGATTGGCATTTTCAAGAGCGAGTTGGCTCACCTGTTTTCTTTGCTCATCTGTAAGCTTGAGCTCCTCCGCCATCCGATCAGTCATTTTTTGTGCCCGCTCGGTTGGATTGGATGATCTAAAATTTTTGTGTTGCTGAGCCGAAAGTCCGAAGCTCATGCTAATGAGGACTAATGCTCCAAGGATCCATTTTTTCATAGTTTATTGGTTTGTTTCGAAATTTAGACCCTAGCAGAAGCCTTAGGTTTAATTTCAAAAAAGCATTCCTTTTGATTGGTTAATTCAGCTTCAAAAAGCCCATTCTTTCCCTAGAAAAAATTGCACTTCATCCGAGAAAAGAAATTGTTATTTTTGTCTCCTATTAAACAGCAGATCCATGGGAAGAGCATTTGAATTCCGAAAAGAGAGAAAATTCAAACGTTGGGACAAAATGTCCAAGGTATTTACCCGACTAGGGAAGGAAATCGTCATGGCCGTCAAGGCTGGCGGACCAGACCCTTCAAGTAATGCCAAACTTCGGACCGTCATCCAAAATGCCAAAGGTGCTCAAATGCCCAAGGATCGCATCGAAGGAGCCATCAAGCGCGCCTCCAATAAGGATGAAAAAGATTACGAAGAAGTAGTATACGAGGGATACGGACCCTTTGGTGTTCCATTTATCGTAGAAACCTCCACGGATAATACCAACCGCACCGTGGCCAACGTGCGCTCTTACTTCGCCAAGGCTGGTGGTTCCCTAGGTACTTCAGGATCGGTGAGCTTTATGTTTGAGCGCAAGGCAGTATTTCGCTTCGCGAAAGCAGCTTACGATCTAGAAGAACTCGAATTGGAATTGATTGATTTTGGACTTACTGAAATCGCAGAGAACGAAGGTGAAATTTTTGCCTACACCGAATTCGAAGATTTTGGATTGATGCAAAAAGCATTGGAAGACCGAAACATTGAGGTGATTTCTGCAGATTTCCAACGCTTCCCAACCACGCTCACCGAGTTGACCGAAG